>CAIXCY010000233.1 GCA_903918045.1 uncultured Bacteroidia bacterium | reverse complement strand
GGGACCGAAAACCAAAAAGGCTGCCTCCCTTATCGTAATGGCAGTCGTAGGTGGAGCCATATTCCCGCCAATAATGGGTTGGATATCTGATCAATATACGATGTCTGTCGGCTTTTATGCCCCCATTCCGCTGTTTGTGTTTATATTCTATTACGCATTAAAGGGCCATCATGTAAAGGCCTGAAATGGTTGCACTGGCCTTCTCTGCTTATCCTGATAATTTCAGTCAAGATTTCGATATCAACCTAATACGTGCTGCCAGATACTCCCAATTCCAAATTCTTTTATGTATTTTAGCAATCACTATTAACTAAATAGCTTTATTGAATCAATTCATGCCACTTTTTCCTGCAATGGTCAATTTTTTTATACTAAATCCATATTAAATATAGAAATATTCGTCTATAAAAGAATATCGTTATAATTTCAGTAAAATATTCGTTTATACCGGAAATAGTAAGTTTTTTTAACAAGAATTTCAGATTGATTTAGGTAAATTAATTCCGAATTTTGCAAAAGCGCCTGCAAAATATAACGGCAGGAATATTATTTTTTTATTCTCCAGGACTCCCGTCTGACCGGCATGAAAGACAACAGACCAGGAAGGGTGGTAGGCATCACAATATAGATGCAAACTTCGAAGTTTTCCGGATGGTCCGTCCTTAACTTCTACCGGATAAATCAATCCTTCATAAAACATTAAATAATCAATTTCTGCATTGCTGTTTTTGGCATCTCTCGACCAGTAATAAAGTTGGTTGTTGGTTGCTGTTGCAAACTCTTGACCAACAAATTGTTCGGCAAGTTGTCCCCGGTAGATTGCCAGTAAATTTTGATGGGATAAGGCTTTATTATAGTCAATTCCCATAACCCTGTTCATCAAACCAATATCAAGAAAAATGTTTTTAAATTTCTTGTCTGAGGCATATATGTTAAGCGGTATTCCGATGTTGCTAACGGATTTTACTTTTTTAGCTAAACGGGCCAATAATAAACTCTCATAAGCTTTTTTTATCGTTGGGATAGTGAAGTCAATAGCCAAACCTGTATATTTTATTTGTTGACCAACATTGGCTGCAATGGTTGAAAAAACAGCTTTTAGGCAGTTTATATCTGTTTTAGGTTTGTATTTATTGAAGTCCAGCCGGTAGGTTTCACAAATCTCAGCCTGAACTTCTGAAGCTCTTTTTAGTGATTTCGTGCTTACGTACTCTTTAATGCATTCAGGCATTCCGCCAACCAACCAGTAAATCCGAAGCTGTTCCAAAAGAAATTCATGGGTGGTTTGCGACACTTCAGAGATCATATTATTACAAATTTCTGCTGCTTTTCCATAATTTAATGCCAATAAGAATTCTGAGAAATTCATGGGATGAACTTCCATCGATTGAATTCGTCCAACGGGAAATGAGATTTCACTAAAAGCAAATTCCAAAAGTGAACCAGCAGCAATGACATGTAAATCAGGTATTTTCTCATAAAAATAACGAAGAGAAATAATGGCTCTCGGACAAATCTGGATTTCATCAAAAAAGAGGAGTGTTTTTCCGGGTATAATATCAATCCCCGTTCTTAGTTCCAGTTCAGAACATATTTTTTGAGGATTTAAATCACCACTAAATAATGAAACCATTTCCGAATTCTCTTCAAAATCAACCTTTAAATAAAATTCAAATTGTTCCCTTCCAAGTCTTTCTATCAGCCATGTTTTACCAACCTGCCTTGCACCACGCAATAATAATGGTTTGCGTCGTTTCATTTCTACCCAGGCTATTAATTGTGAAAAAAGGTATCTTTCCATGGATATTTAGTTTTACAAGGTAAAATTAGATAAAAATATTTAGTAATCCAATCTTAAATGCTGTTAATATATTTAGTTTTCCAGCCTACTTGACAATACTTTGCTTTTCTCCACTTTCAGATAATCTGCCTCTGTATCGCTAAAGATCGAATCATTTTAGAACAAAGAAATTATTGTGACCAATTTCTCAAGGAAAATAATGTAGAAATGAAAACTGTTCCAATCGAGTCGGAAACGCCCTATTCCATATTATTTTATGTATTTTAGCAATCCCAAATTCCTCAATAGATTTATTGAATCACTTTAAAGCTTTTCATCAAACGGTTGTTATGAGAATACTTTTTTCACTTTTGTTTGTCTGTTTTTTCAAATTTTCAGGCACAGCCAAAGACCCGGTCAACTATGTTAATCCCTTCATCGGAACCTCAAATTCTCTGCGCCCCTCAATCTGGGAGGCCAATGGGGGGGCCTATCCCGGTGCGGCCCTTCCATTTGGAATGGTGCAGGTCACTCCCGATGATTACCACTATGATCAAAAATATATTAAATTATTCTCCGTTCTCAATCATACCCACGGCTATCCAAAAGGTTCCTCGGGAGGTTTTCATATCATGCCATTCACAGGGAACAACGCTGAATTTAATAGGATCGGCTCAACTTTTAACCATGAAAAAGAAACGGCAATTCCCGGATATTACTCGGCATTTTTGGAGCACTACCGGATAAATGCTGAGATGACGCTAACCGAATAAGCAGCATTCTTTCGGTTAAATTTTCAGGGAACCGATGAACCTGGAATTGCTATCGACGGGATTAGTGAACCCCTGAGTGACAAGGAGGGCAATTTGACAGGGAAGTGTGATGGCTATTTTTTCACATTAAACGTTAATGATCAGAAGTCAAATATTAAAATTCAAAATTCAAAGGTCATCATCCGACCGGAAAATAATAAGGATGGCGAAGTGATGGTAAAGATCGGGTTTTCGGTCAACAGCATTGAAAAAGCGGCGGCAAACCTTCAAAATAGTATCGGCGACTGGAACTTTGATCGGGTAAGAAAAGATGCTGCAGAAATCTGGAATAAACACCTGAGCAGAATTTTGGTTGAGGGGGATGATGAAAAGGATAAGGAGATATTTTATACCGCGTTGTATCACAGCCTGCTCGATCCGCACCTGATTTCCGATTTTGGGATGCCCAAACGATACACCGATCTCTCACCGTGGGATACCTTCAAGAGTAAACAACCCCTGATCACCCTGCTCGAAAAAACCAGGCAGAGTGACATGATAAAATCCCTGCTAGATCAGTTTGATATATCCGGAATGCTCGATGCAGGACCCATGACCGGAGTGCACAATATCCCGATTATCGCTGACAGTTATTTTAAAAATATCAGGGATTTTGATGTTTCAAAGGCTTGGAAGGCAATGGAGAAGAGTCTTCTAATCCCACCTTTTGGTCGGGCAAATATCGACGATTATATTGCCCATCACTATGTTCCTGCCGAAATCGGGTATTCGGTAACCAAGACACTCGAATATTCCTTCGACTACTGGGCCATGGCACAAATGGCAAAAGCACTGAATAAACCGGAAGATTATACGATTTGTATGGAGCGCAGTACGTGGTTTGAGAATATCTTTAATCCCGATACAAAATTCATGACCGCCAAAAGTACAGCGGGTACGTGGCAAAAGGGGGGATACCGCGAGGGGGATAAATGGGCCTATAACTGGACGCCGGTTCATGATATTCAGGGGCTGATTAACCTTTCGGGCGGAAAAAAAGAGTTTGTGGCAAAGCTCGACTCCTGTTTTCTGGGTGGTAACTATTTTCATGATAATGAGCCCCTTTTGCATAATTCCTATTTGTATTGTTATGCGGGAGAACCCTGGAAAACTCAGCAGGCCGTCCGGAAAATTATGGAACTCGATTACAGTGCGACGCCCGGTGGTTTGTCGGGGAATGATGACCTTGGCGCACTTTCGGCCTGGTATGTTTTCAGCGCCATGGGCTTTTTCCCTGTTTGTCCCGGGACTACACAATATGTCATAGGGTCGCCGATTTTTCGTAAGGTTACGATCACACCCGATGGGGGAATGCCATTCGTCCTTAAAGCAGAGAAGGCCTCAGCAAAAAATAAATATATCCAGTCAGCCTCCTTAAACGGGAAGAATTATTCAAATCTTTGGATCAGCCATGATCAAATTATGGCAGGGGGTGAACTTCGATTTGCTATGGGTGAAAATCCGATGAAAACAGCGGTGAAAGATGCAGGTTTGCCTGCTTCAGAAACCAAAACTAAACCGGAATTTAAAATCGAAGATTGGGTTGTTTCAAAAAATAGTGTAGAAGCAAACGAAGAGATAAATGTGAAGGTTAAAATTCAGAACAAAGGGAAGGCCTCCGGTTCATTTCCTGTAAATGTATACCTGAATGACACCCTTTCAACTGCAAGATGGTTTAGGATTAAGGGAGGCGAGTCAGTAACCGCGGTTGTTCCGATGAAGCTATACCGCTCAGGCGATTATACGTGTTCCGTAAATCATTTACCTTTTCGAAAAATTAAAATAAAAGCAAACAGTGTTGCCGCATTTGAATATCAAAATTTCACGATTCCATTACCTCCAGTTGTGAAGGAAAACAGTCAGGTAAGGCTGAAAGCCAATGTGAAGAATATTGGGAGCTTCAGGGCTTCGGAAGGGGTGAAACTATACCAAAACGGTGAACTGATTGATCAGATTACCGTAACGCTGAATCCGGGTGAAGAAAAGGAGATTGTTTTTGATAGGAAGTTTGATAAGGAAGGGTTAAGTAGCCTGCGAATTGGTAATGTTAAGGAAGAAAAGCTTCTGGTTTATGGCCCCCACTTTTCAGCAGATCAGATTAAGGAGAAAAAGATCAGGCCGGTAATGTCGTTTGGCTTTGATGAGCCAGGTAATTCGAAGATTAAAGACCTCTCATATCTTAAAAATGATGCGATTGTCCATGGAGGTGTTGAGTGGGTTGATGGCCTCTTTGGCAAGGCGATAAAGACCGATGCAACGAGGGATGCCTATATTGAAATTCCTGATCATATTGGATACAAGGGGATTGCCGACGGAAAGGTAATGACCACATTGCTATGGATTTACCCCATCGATGAGCGCAATTTTGCCGATATTATCACAAAGGGGGATCTTAACGTAATCCAGGTCAGGGCAAGCAACACCGAGGTGAATTATTATTCAGGTGGACCAGACCGTGGCGAAGCGTATACGTTACTTCCCGAAAACTGGAACCGGAACTGGCACCATCTGGCCGCCGTCAGTGACGGGCAGACCCTGACCTTGTATATCGACGGGAAGCTCATGATCAAAAAGGAGCTGGATGACAAGCGTAATCTTACGGGATCGACCACCTTTCCTTGGTATATTGGCCGAAATGCTGAAAATACAGAGCGCAAATTCAATGGCTATATCGATCAGGTGATGGTTTTTGATCAGCCGCTTTCGGAAAAGGAGATTAATGAATTTATGTTGTGGCAGAAGGACTAGGATGTCATTATATCGTGATAGAATAACATTTTGTGCTATAAATATCGGAAATTTCTTATTCGAAAATATTGAAAATGAAAGTGTTTTATTATGGGTGTGAAGACAGGCAGCAAAAAAAAAACTTTTATTCACCGATCAGATAATTTTCAAGAGATTTAAGTTCTGTATATTAGCAGACCTCCTACTTCGATATTAAATGATTATCTTTGTATATATACTTAATTGCCATAAATCCCGATAACCTATGGAAGTAATTTTATAAAATTGTATCCTCCATAATTAAAAAAATGAATAGTGATAATTACTTTAAGGTGCGGAGCACCGTTTATATTTGTAGAATAGGGATTTAAGTGCTTTTTAATAGGTACAGCGTACCGTAATATCTGTTCATATGGCCGATACATATACTCAATGCTATTTCCATCTGGTATTTGCGGTTAAGAACCGTGATGCATTAATTAAGAAGGTATGGAAAAATGAATTAGAGATGTATATTACTCAAATCATTCAAAATCATAAACACAAACTTTTATACATTTTTGCCATGCCTGATCACCTGCATATTTTTGTAGGTTATAATGTTAATCATTTGATTCCTAATTTAGTTGAAGAAATTAAAACATCCAGCAATTCTTGGATAAAGAATAATAATCTCTCTAGGTTCAAATTTGAATGGCAAAAAGGATATGGAGCTTTTACCCATTCTCATTCTCAGTTAAATACAGTCATCCAGTACATAAAGAACCAGGAAATTCACCATGAAAAAAGGACATTTCGTGAAGAGTATTTAGAGTTACTTCGAAAGAATGAGATTGAATTTAAGGATGAATACGTTTTTCATTTTTTTGATCAGGTATTTAACTGGGAATGATATTACGGTACTCTGTACCTTCAAACAACAATTATTCATCTTTTCTACAAATCTTGCGGTACTCCGTACCTTTTTCTTAAGGAATCATTTTGCCAAAGTTTTTTTTTGTGATTGTATTAGATCTTCACCGATTACATATGGAATCTTCACTCCTGTTGTTTTTAAGATCTCCAATATTGGCAACTCTTATTTATATCATTTGAAACGATAATCATTAGTTCGAATTAAATATCCCAATATTTTATTTTTCACAAATCCCAATTACTATTCTCATAGAAAAATACTCTTCATAATTAAAAAAATGAATAGTGATAATTACTTTAAGGTGCGGAGCACCGTTTATATTTGTAGAATAGGGATTTAAGTGCTTTTTAATAGGTACAGCGTACCGTAATATTTTTTCATCCGGCTGACAAATAGTATTTTTGTTAAAACTGACTGTTAATTGATTTAATACCAGAAAAGCTATGGAAAAGACTATCACAGAAACCATTTATAAGACAGCGCTTCTAAGAATAGAGGGGCTCCTACCACTGGTTTCAGATGAGACGGCAATTTATGAGCGTAAAGCCATTGAACTTAAAATAATGTCCGAGATCGTGATTGAGTACGAGGAGTCCCAATTTCCTATCAGTATCCCATTACTTTGACCCTAAAAAACTAATTACTTTAAGTATGCAATTAAATCCGCTTTTACTGCTCTTGCTTTTCGCCTCCCTCTTCTCATGTGCAACAGACAAAAAGGAGGACTCCTTAAAATTTATCAATTCCTATATCGGCTCAACCGGGGCGACAGATTCTGACTATGGGGGAACAATCCCTGCAGTAGCTCCCCCGTTCGCGATGACGCAATGGGTCGCAATGACCCGCGAGAACTTCATCAGCAACAATCCCTATAATTACAGGGATACCACCATTATTGGGTTTCTGGGAACCCATCAGCCTGCAATCTGGATGGGCGACTACGGTTTTATCTCCATTCTCCCATCTTCGGGCGCCGTGAAAATATCTCCTGCCGAACGGGCGTTGAGATTTCTCCATAAAAATGAAAAGGCAACACCTTATTCCTATTCGGTTGAAATGCAGAATAAAGCCGGAGGTATCATCAAAACCGAGATGGCCTCCACGCTTCGTTGTGCGATTTTTAATATCACCTTCCCGGAAGGATCAGATTGTACCGATTTGATAGTGAATTAAGATCCCTCATATTCGAAGTTATTGAAAAAATTGAAATTAGCCTCCGAACTAAGCTTATATACCACCTTTCCCAGGAATTTGATCCATGGTGGTTCCAAAACTTTGATATTTTTATTAATAGTAGGGCTTTGGTTGTCACTTTATTTAATCTTGAGGAGGAACTATCAAGATCTAAAGATGTTACAATAAAAAATCATTTTAAGAAACATAGCGATGATTTAAGATTTCCTCCGGCATGGAAATCACTTGAGCAGAAAAGCTTAGGTGCTTTATCAAAGCTATATGGAAATCTGAAAAACACAGTTAAATCGAAGTCAATAATTGCCGAGGAATTTGGTGCAGTAAACCATACATTCCTACCCAGCTGGTTACAAAGCATAGCTCAAATTCGCAATTATTGTGCTCATTATTCCAGATTATGGAGATAACGTGACCTTGTAACCTTTGAAGATTCCACCATTTAATTAAGTATGGAATGGGTAATAAAACCATATTTTTTTGAATAAAGTTTAGTTTCATGTGAATAAAAATCTTAAATCACTACTTTTATCCCAACAATCTCAAAAAGACTTTTTGGTTAACCGTTAATGAAACCTCAATGAAATCTCGTTACTTATTCCTCCTTTTTTTCCTCTTTTTATCCCCAATCTGCCATGCAAACCAGCAGAATCCGGATTCAGTAACCAGCATCCAGTCTTCCATGATCTGGTCCACTTCAACACCTGACGGAAAGCAGGCTTATATCGCATTCCGAAAGAGTTTTGAACTGAGTGAAACTTCAGCATCGGCAAAACTGCAACTGTTTGCCGACTCGCGCTACCTGCTGTGGATAAACGGGAAATATGTTTTACGCGGTCCCTGCCGGTTTAATCCGAAACGACCTGAATATGACGTAGTTGATGTGCACGCTTATCTGAAAAAGGGAAATAATGTGATCGTTGTTCTTGCTCATAATTATGGAAATGCAGTCAACGGCCATATCATGAAACATGTGCCGGGATTAACCGCCGTGCTGGAAATAGCGGGAAAGGAGATTCTTCGCACAGATCCATCGTGGCGATGCAACGATCATACCCGGTACCTCCCTTCTCCGGAATCGTGGAATACCGTTCCGGATGTAATCGATGGCCGGATTGATAACGCAGCGTGGATAACCTCCAGCTTTGATGATTCTGCCTGGCAGTCTGCCAAACCGATTGATGGAAATCAGTGGGGGAGGATGTACCCGCGTCAGATTCCCCTTGCCCGGGAAACAGAGCTTAACCGGCTTCGGATATTGCCCACAGGAAAACTTTTGAGTACTGAATTACCCCTGGAACTTAAGGCAGGAGAAGAGCTACTTGTCGATTTTGGCCGCATGGTACAGGCTTATACCTCAATGGACCTTGAGGCAGAATCGGGCAGTCAGATATCCATGCAATATGCACTGCGCTATAAAAATGGAATTCCGGATGAGATGTATGGCGATGGCAATCACTATACCTGTCGCCAGGGTGTTCAGAGTTTTATGACTACCGATCAGTGGGGATCTCATTATATGTTGGTGAAATGCACTTCCGGACATGTGAAGCTGCTTGGTTTGAAAATTACCGATCGAAGTTATCCCTTCGACCGGATTGGAAACTTCAGATGCAGCGATGAGGTGCTGACCAATCTTTGGACAATGGCCCAAAACACAATTGAAATCACGAGCGATGATGGCTATGGCTCCGATGCCCGTGAGCGGAATGAGTGGATTCAGGATGCAGGTAAGGCAAGCTTTTCAACAACGAGGGTTGGTTCTGCAGGACCGGGAAAAGACGGAAAGCCAGTTTATTCAGACCCCCGCCTGCTTAAAAATATGCTATGCCATGCTGCCCAGTCACAATTGCTAAATGGACAGTTACTCGCTACTTTTCCGACCGATCGTGGTCCCGAAGACTGCCATTATATCATCGATGATTATTCGTGCCAGTGGTTCGAGGGGCTTAAAACTTATTACAATGTTACCGGAGATAAGGAGTTTGTGCGGGAGATGTGGCCCACCCTCGTTGCGCAGATCAACTGGTTCCTTAGCCACAGAACAGCGCGTGGACTGCTACTGGCACGCGAATACACCTCCTTTGATAACCCATTTGCTTATTATACATGCGAGGGGGCGACGATCAACGCCTTTTTCTATTCGGCTTTAAAAAATTGCGAGGAGCTTGCCCTGATTGCCGGGGAAGCCCAAAAATCAATGGAATATAAAATTGCAGCAGAGGAACTGAAAATTGCATTTAATCACCAATTTTGGAACGATTCAGAGTTAGCCTACAACTCGGCATTTTATCAAAATAAGCTTTATCCACCCACCGTGCATGCCCAGCTGATTGCCCTGCACTATGACCTGGTCCCTGAAAACCGTAAGGCATCAGTTGAAAAATGGTTCCTTACAAATTATAAAAACCAGGGGATGAAACATAGCTGTCTGAATCCGGATCTGGAGGTGATGGTCAATCAAAAGTCGGGGGTCGAAATGCCTGTCGTTTACTTCTGGGTTTTCAGTCAACTTTACAGGATGGACAGAGAGGATCTTGACAGGGAGGCTATCGGGGAGATGCGTCGTCGCTGGACTTCGATGGTCAATTTTATGCAGGATGCCGGAACGTTGTGCGAATCGTTTACCGATGAAAAAGGGGAGGGGGCGAGCGAGTCGTGTCACAACTACGGTTCTGTTCCCGCCTATTTCCTGAGTACAAATATTCTTGGGGTGCAATTGGACGGAGCTGTGTGGGATAAAAAACTGGTGATCGAACCCCGTCTGGGGGATCTCTCTTTTGCAGAAGGGGTGGTGGTCACGCCTCATGGTGCTGTACCTGTTTCATGGAAAAAATCATCAGACGGAAAATCACTTCAATATAAAATAACTATTCCTAAAGGAATTCATGCGACCCTTCATCTTCCAATACTTACAACGAAAACTACCCTGACAATGAACGGGAAGGTTTTAATGAATAAGGGAATACCGGGTAATGGAATCACCATTGAAGGTCGGTGGATTGTTATTCCGAAATTAATGGGGGAATGTTCGGGAAGTTTAAAGTGAATTTTAAATTGGCCTTGAACAAAATAATGTTGAATCAAAAATATTTTTACCGCAGAGATATTACGCAAAGAAAGCGCAAAGGGCCGCAGAGTTATTGTTTTTTTGTTTAATACTTTGCGAAATCTCTGAGATTTTCCTCAGCGGTTCGTTGGGGTTAAATTTTCCACTTTTTATTTAGTTAATCACCTTTTTTATTAACCAACCATAATGAAATTCTCGACGCTAATAATTGCAACCTTTATTTTACTGTTATTAACTGTTCCTTCATTTGGACAAACAATAAGTGACATAAAGCAAAATCCAGCCAAGGAATCATACATTTCCCTAGCTGGTCAATTACTATCTGATAAAAATCAAATTAAGGCTGAAGTAAATGGCGGTGCTCTAATCTTACATCTGAATTTTACAAAAACAAAACTTAAAAGAGGGACCATTTTGCTGCTTTCCGGGAATTCTGCAGAACTTCCAAAAACAGGAGATATCAATGAAAAAGTTCTTCATTTTCTTTTAGATGAAGGTTTTGATGTAGCGAACTGGGAATGCAACGGGAAACAGGAAGATTCCCTCATATCAAATCTAGCGCTTCTAAATTCACTTCAGGCATACAGAACTCTGCGTGCAAACGCTAAGGAGCTTGGAATAGGAGGTGATCATTTTGGTATTTTAGGTCTTGGATCGCGAGGATACCTCGCAGCACGTACGGTTCAAAAACTTGTAAATGAGGAACAGCCCGACGATTTGATTCTTGTGAATCCTTCCAACCTGGATGAAACTGTCCCTGGAACAGTATTTTGTGCTGTTATGCCACCATTGAGACTAAAAGGGAGGTTGCTTTGCACCTTCTCGTCGGATGGTAATAAAGAGTGGATCAGAAGTGCCGGTGAATATACCAAAACCTGGATCGGATATGATGGGCAGGCCTCCTTTAAGCTGATTACCGATACTACCAAAGTTTTGGCAGGTGGTAAAACGCTGAATGCAATTTGCCCTAAACTGGCAGAGGTCCTTAAAAACTTTTTGGAGACGAAGGGAGAACTAAAATCAACGGTTGTAAATCCGGCTGCGATTCCGGTGGCCGGTTATAGTTCTGACCGTCATGCGGAGAAACTGGCACTTGTCGCCAAAGAGAAGTTCGACCTGATCCTGATCGGGAATTCAATTACCAATAATTTTGAGAAACCCGAATATCAGCCGGTCTGGAAGCAGTTTTTTGAACCCAGAAAATCGATTAATCTGGGTTATTCCGGTTATCGCACCGAGAATCTGCTCTGGAATATTCAGCATGGTGAACTCGAAGGTCAATCGCCCAAAGTTATAATCGTGGAGATAGGAACCAATAACATCGATGAGAAGAATTACCCGACACGACATACCGCCGGCCAGCTTGCAGGCGGCATCGAGGCTATTGTGAAACTGCTGCGTGAAAAATGTCCCGATTCTAAGGTTGTTGTAATGCGATGTTTCCCGGGATGTTATGGCGGACCGAATCCCACATCTCACCGCGCAATTCTTGAGCGGGCCTCAGACCTGGTCTCCGGACTTGCCGACAGAAAACATATTTTCTATTGTGATGTAAACCATGTCTTTCTGAATATGGACGGATCGATCAATCACGAGATGATGCCCGACTGGTTGCATCCGAGTCCGGAGGGGGCTAAACGGTGGGCGCAGGCCATGGAGCCTTTGTTGTCTGAGCTTATGGATGACAAATCGCACGATGCCGAAATCCCGGCAAATTCAGCCATTGTTCCTGCATCAAAACTTGAGGAGGACAGTTACAACTGGTGGGGTCGCCACGCCGAGGTTTTGCAGATCAAAGACTCTATAAACCCTGAAATTGTATTGATTGGCAATTCGATTACCCATTTCTGGGGCGGTGAGCCTCGGATCAGGCATGCAGACGGAAGCCCAAGGGTTCCTAACGGCCCTAAAACGTGGGCATCGCTTTTCGGAAATTACCGGGTTTTAAATCTTGGTTTTGGATGGGACCGCACACAAAATGCCTTATGGCGTCTTGATCATGGTGAGCTTGACGGACTTCACCCCGGTAAGGTGATCATCGATATCGGGACAAACAATACAAGTCAGACCAATAATGCCCGGATGAACAGTGCTGAGGAGATCGTTGAGGGGATTCGTGCAGTTTGTCTCAGGGTACGTTCCAAAGTGCCGGGGGCAAAAATCATCCTAATGGCCGTTTTCCCACGTGAACAAACTGCCGACAATCCGCGCAGGGTTCTGATCAACGAAATAAACAGAAATCTTACACAGTTTGCCAAAGCAGAAAAAATCACATTGGTTGATATTGGTCCGAGGATGCTTTCACCAGATGGAACCATTTCAAAAGAGATCATGGGCGACTTCTGCCATCCGACCGAAAAGGGGTATCAGATTTGGGCAGAAGCAATCAGATCCCTGATTGCCGAGCCATAACGTTCTTTATTTCTTCTTTATTTCATATTCACCGGAAGGATCTTTTTGCTTCATTGCAGTTATTTGTCCATTTTGTTGAATGAATTCTATTGTCATATCTGAGAATTCTTTTGTATGGAATAATCTTGTCTTATAAGGAATTAGCTCAATTGCAGGTTGTCCCGGAACAGTAAGGTATAGCTGGTTTTCATTTTTTAACACAACTGTTATAATCGTTCCCGCTATTTCATATTTTCCGGTGTATTGTGAAAGCGTTTTTACATCACTTAGTGACATATCCGGTTTCTTTTTAAATGTAGCTTCACCTTCATCCAATGAAACTACAAATCGGTCAATGTCACCCTGTGGATTTGTGCCAAAGTTTAATGAGTATAACCCGTCCTGTTCATCATTTGGTGTGTCAAAACGGTCATAGTGAAAATGATAAAGCGGAAGGGAGATATGATGCAGCGTGAACTGCATGGCTGTATCTTTTTGAGTTATATTAATTATTCCATAAGCACCATTTTCATACGCTCCTGCGTAATCTTCCATATGATGCGAAGGTTTTGTTCCCTCAATTTTCCCTACCGCTGATTTCCCCCTGGCTTCTCTGCTGATTTTTTTGCCTTCATTTACCTCTTTCAAAATCCGTTCACTCCAGGGTGTCAGCGAAAGCCCTAACAAACGTTCATAAACATTAAAAGAGATGATATTATAAAGCGGTGCACTTTGGTCGCCAATTACGAACACAATCACACCAACACTGTCCATTGGCATATAAGAGATCTGCGAATGAAACCCTGGCAAATCTCCTCCATGATAAGCCAAAAGGTGCCCGCGGTATGATGATTGTTGCCGCCCCATTGCATAAACCGGATTTAAAATTTCAGTAAATCCTTTTTCAAGATTTGTATTTGGCAATGCAACCGAGGGCGTTAAACTGGTCTTGACTGCTGATGAAGGAAGCACTTGTTCGCCTTCATATTTTCCATCGTTCATCAAGGCCATGAGCCAGTGCGACATATCATTTACATTTGAAATGATTGAACCTGCAGGACCCAGACCACCCGTCTCTTCATAAAACGGAATGCGGTAAAGTATAGTTGTATCTCTTTTCTCGTTAAACGGGACACCATAGTCAGCTTGCTTCGTCATATCACTTATGCTGAAAACAGTGCTGTTCATTTGCAGCGGGCTGAAAATATTTTCACGCACGTAATTTTCCCATGTTTTTCCGGTTAAAAGTTCAATAATATATCCGCTTGCAGCATACATCAGATTGTTGTATAAAAATCCCTGTCTTAATGGCTGGCTTGGCTCGAGATATTTTAACTTTTCAAATAATTCTTTTCTTGAAAAATCTGCTTTATACCAGATCAGATCGTGGCGTGAGATGCCAGTCCGGTGCGAAAGCATGTCATGAATTGTAACCGTATTGTTAAGTTCGTCATTATAAAACTGAATGGAAGGAACATAAGTTTTTATTGGTTTGTCCCAATCAAGCTTTCCCTTTTCGATAACCATTCCGGTTGCGATTGTTGTGAATAGCTTTGTGTTTGAAGCAATCTGATATAACGTATTTGGGGTAACAGGCAGTTTCTTTTCATAATCACGGTAGCCATATCCTTTTGTAAATACAAGCTTGTTTTTATAAACAATACCAATACATGCACCAGGTGTATTCCAGTCTTTAAGCGTTTGCGTCATATATTGGTCCAAGCCGTTCAACTGCTTATTTACTTTTGCCTCCTGAGCAAAGGCTGTAACATAGCAAAAGGCTGCTATAAAAAGAGAGATAATTTTTCGCATGTCAGTTCATTTTAAATAATGTAATCTTCTAAAGCATAGTGCATTTCCTGTAACGATAAACCAAACGTATGTTAAATAATTGTTTGAATGCAAATAGTCTTAAAACAATACATTAATAACATTGAAGTTAACAGATAGTTTTAAATTATACTAAAATTAAGGATGAACACCTTGATAAGCTGAAATTTTGTATCTTAGGATTAAAATAGACACTTATTTTAGTTTGGTAATATACCACTAAATGTGAATCTGATGGACACAGAAAAAACGAGTGTTTTGGTCCCCGATGAAATTATTGGAAGCAAGATACTATTAATCAGGGGTCTAAAGGTTATGCTTGATAAAGATCTTGCCGAATTGTATGGGGTTTCAACCGGAAATCTAAACAAGGCAGTTAAACGAAACATCAAACGTTTTCCGGAAGACTTTATGTTTCAACTGAGTAGTGAAGAATTCGAAATCTTGCTATTCCAATTTGGAAGAGCAAGATGGGGAGGGACCCGGAGTATACCATATGCATTTACAGAACAAGGAGTTGCAATGTTGTCCGGGATTTTAAATAGTGATCGCGCAATCGCGGTAAATATTCAGATTATGCGGATTTTCACAAAGCTGAGACTTATGGTTACCGACACCCTTGAATTAAAACTTGAAATCGAAGAGATTAAAAAGAAGCTTCAAAACCAGGATAAAAATATTGAACTTGTTTTCAATTATCTCGATGAACTAATCAACAAACAGGTAAATCCACCGCCACGGAAAGGTATTGGATATTAAGTATTTAAAATAGGTGATATGAATATTAAGGTATTAATTGGAATGCTGATTCTTTTAATCGGCTCAGGGTATTTGGGATTTGCCCAGCAACAAATCGTTATAGATCCTTCAGGCAAAGGACGCGTTTTCGAAGGGATCGGCGCCCTGAGTGCCGGAGCATCCACGCGGCTTTTGATCGATTATCCTGAGCCTTACCGGAGTCAGGTTCTCGATTTTCTGTTTAAACCCAAATTCGGGGCCAGCCTTCAGCATCTGAAGGTTGAGATTGGCGGCGATGCCAATTCAACCTGCGGCACGGAACCGAGTCATGCCCGGACACGTGAAGAATTTGACCATCCCAAACCGGAGTATTTCGACCGTGGTTACGAGTGGTGGCTGATGAAAGAGGCCAAAAAACGAAATCCAACAATCCTTCTCGATTGCCTTGAATGGGGCGCACCCGGCTGGATCGGCGATGGGAAATACTATTCTCAGGATAATATCAATTATATCATTGCCTTTATCACGGGTGCAAAGACTTATCACAACCTGAAAATTGACTATACGGGTATCTGGAACGAGCGGATGTATGATATCGAATTTGTAAAAAATCTGCGAAAAGCATTAAATGACAATGGATTGAATGAAGTAAAACTGGTTGCAGCTGACCTTTGCTGTCATAACCAGTGGCAGATCGCCGATGATATGAAAAAGGATGATGCGCTCGGGCAGGCTGTTGATGTGATCGGCGATCATTACACCGAACGGGATCGTGCTTATGACAGCAGCGAAAATGCTAAAAGTTTCGGGCTACCTGTCTGGAATAATGAAGGTGGTCCATGGAAAGGAGACTGGGCAGGTTTTGAATACCTTGCCAAAATGTACAACCGCGATTATATCGAGGGGCGAATGACCAAGAATATTACCTGGAGCCTGATCACCTCCTATTTCAATAATCTTTCTCTGCCTAACTCCGGACTCATGACCGCAAATTCTCCCTGGTCAGGTTATTATGATGTTGAACCGGCTATTTGGTCTGTTGCCCACACCACACAGTTTGCCGAACCAGGATGGAGATATGTTGATTCGGCTTGTGGATACCTCGAACAGAGAGGGAGTTACGTCACAATGGTTTCACCCTTAGGAAAGAACGACTTCAGCATTGTTATTGAGACAATGGATTCAGATAAACCTCAAACATTAACCTTTAAAATTGACAACAATAGTCCAATGGAGAAAGTGTTTGTCTGGGAGACTGTTGTGAAAGGCAAAATCTTCGAACAACTCAAATCAGTTCCAATACGAAGTGGCCGATTTGCAATAACTCTTGAACCTAAAGCACTTTACACGTTTACAACTACGACAGGTCAGCAAAAAGGATGGGCCACTCCAGCGGAAAATAAGCCATTCCCGTTCCCGTTTGTGGCCGGCTTCGAAGATGAAAAGGTAAAAAGCACACCTAAATATTTCATGGATCAGGGTGGTGCATTTGAGGTTGCAAGTCGGAACGACGGAAAAGGCAATTGCCTGCGTCAGCTAATTACCCGAAGAATTATCGAATGGGAAGATTCTCCGGTATTTAATCAGACTGTAGTTGGTGACACGTTATGGCGTGATTATTCCGTCAAATGCGAGGTGTTCTTTGCCGAACCTTACAGTTATGCTTTTGTTTTATCCCGGGCCACAGAAATGCACCGGTCGCATCAATTGGCCGAAGCCTATCAGCTGAAGCTCCAATCTTCGGGCAAATGGGACCTAATGGCAGGGACCAAAAGAATGGTGTCAGGATTGATTGCTCTTCCCAAAGATAGCTGGTATTCACTTCAACTGGATGCAAAGGGGGATAAAATTACGGCTGAAATTAATGGTCAAACAGTTGCCGAAATCATTGATTCAACCTATACTCACGGCATGATTGGGCTTGGAAGTAGCTTTAACCGGGTTGATTTTGATAATGTGGAAGTTCATTAATTAAATGCAAATATAACGGTCAATCTTTTATCTGCAAGGTGAATATTGTATTGATAAAAGCTAATAATTTATCGTTTAACTATTACTAATATTTGACGAAAAAGCCCTAATATTAAACTTCAAAATAAAATTGCCTGAAATTTGATTCTGATAACCACTTTTTTCCTGCTTTAAACTAAAAATTAACACCTTTATGAGAAAGATTCGTCTTATTCTTGCAGCCTCTCTGCTGGCAGCGATGCTCTCTGTACACGCCCAAACGGCTAAAACTACCTCCGTAACTTTCAGAAATGCACCAGTTTTATTTAAACAGGGTGGTAAAATGGTTCAGCAAATCATCGCTGATATCAAAGCTGAACAACCCGGTGAACTTACATTTTCCATTTCGGGCGAGAAGTTTCAGAAAGACTCAGTGAAGAAAGGGGATAATGTGCTTTTATTAACTGTTTCAGCTGTTAATTCAGTAAAAAAGTTGGATATTCTCGTAAAAGGGGATAAAGTTTTTGCTGGAAAATATCCGTTTACGTTAACTCCGGTTAAGAAGTGGGAGATTGATCTGGTCCAGCATGCCCATACTGACATCGGATATACACGACCGCAATCTGAAATACTTGCTGAGCACATGCGTTACATCGACTATGCACTCGATTATTGCGATCAGACCGATACACTTCCCGATGCCGCTAAATTCCGCTGGAGCTGCGAATCATCCTGGGTGACCAGGGAATACCTCCGTTCACGACCCTCTTCTCAAATTGAGCGGTTCAAAAAACGGATTGCAGAAGGTCGGATTGAAGTCACCGGAATGTACTGCAATATGGCTGAAATCTCGGATGAGAATATTATGGTTGATTTTCTTCAGCCGCTGAAGGAGTTTGATAAACTTGGAATACTTGTCAACACTGCCATGCAGGATGACGTTAACGGGATCGCCTGGTGTATGCCAGATTATTTTAAGAATACAGGGGTAAAGTATCTTGATATGGGGATTAATGAAACCCGTTCTATACTTCCCTTTGATAAACCTACAGCATTCTGGTGGGAAGCGCCCTCGGGTGCTCGATTACTCGCTTTCAGGGCCGACCATTATATGACGGGAAATTTTTTTGGAATGGAGTCAAAAGCGATTAAAGTCCCCAATATGCTCAATCACCTTGCAAAACTGGATGAGAAACATTATCCGTTCGACAAGATCGGCATTCAATTTTCAGGCTATTTTACAGATAATTCGCCACCATCAACTGCTGCATGCGAACTGGTGAAAAACTGGAATGCAACCCACGAATCTCCAAAACTTCGTTTGTCCGTTGCAAGTGAGTTTTTCGCATATATTGAAAATAAATATGGCGCTACCCTTCCCGTATATAAAAATGCCTGGCTCGACTGGTGGACCGATGGTTATGGGTCTACATCCCGCGAGACAGCCGAGGTAAGAAAGACCCAGAATATGAAGCAGGGCGATGACGGGCTATTTGCCATGGTCGCAATGATGGGGGGCGAACAATCAACCTCACTGGAAACAAACATGAACCATATCAGTGAGAATGCAATTTTCTTTGATGAGCATACCTGTGGCGCCGACGAAAGTATCGATCACCCCTATTCCGAAAATTCAACGCGTCAGTGGTTGCAAAAGGGGGCCTATGCCTGGGAGGCGCTCAAAAAGGTAACCCTGCTTCATGAGGAGGGGCTTGCCCGTTTTCAGCAGTATCTTAAAAAAGCCGAATTTCCGGTGATCTATGTGATAAATTCCATGGGCTGGAACCGCTCGGGAGATATTAATTTATTTATTGATAATGAGATTCTTTCTGTATCTGGAAAACCCAGAATAACAGATATCTCAACCGGCAGGGAGGTGGCTGCTCAAATGGTTTCGAAACGGGCAGAAGGGGCTTATTGGGTGCTTGAGGTGAAAGACATTCCTGGCCTTGGATATAAAGCTTTAAAGATTGAGTCGGGTGAAATCCAAACAAAGGCTGAAAATAATTCTAACCCAACTGTGCTTGAAAACAGTTTTTATAAGTTAACAATAAATAAATCGACAGGAGCTTTAAACAGCCTGTATGATAAAGAACTTAAGCAGGAATTAGCTGACACTCAAAATCCTTATAACATCGGGCAACCGGTAAAGGAGACCACAAAGAAACGGGATGAATCGGCACCATTTATCCGTACCACAGTTTCAAATGTGAAGATCGAAAGCGGAGTCAATGGCATTGTTTGGGAGAGTGTTAAAATTGCATCCGATCTTGAGGGGTTTGAAAAAGGGGATCAGGGCTCTCCAAAAGGAATTGACCTGGAGATCCGTCTTTATAAAAATGTCAAGAAGATCGAATTTAAATATCTGGCGCGCAAGGTTATAGTAACGGATCCTGAGGCGCTTTACGTTGCATTTCCCTTCTCAATGCCCGAATCGAGAATTGTATTTGAGACAATCGGGGGTATATTAACCCAGGGAGAGCAGCTCCCCGGATCATCCTCAGACTGGAATGCGGCGCAGAATTTCGTATCGGTGCGTGGCAAAAAAGGACAGGTAATCATCGTAAGCAACGAAGTGCCGCTTTGGCAATTCAGTGATTTTAACATGAAGAAATATGAACGATATCCCAAGCAGGGAAAGACGTGGCTCTATTCGTATGTGATGAATAATTACTGGTTCACCAATTTCCGTGCTTTTCAGGAGGGTGCATTCAGCTGGAGCTATCAGGTTACTTCAACAGCAGATACGACAAATACTTTTGCAACCAAATATGCATGGAACGAGCGGAATATATTCCCTACCAGGACTTTCCCTGCGGGAGCCAATGAATTGAAGTTTCCTTCAATGGAGACTCTTAAGATTTCTGGGGGTGACAATGCTTTTCTTGTGAACAGTCGCCCTTCGTTCAAAAATCCGGAATCGGTGGTTTTACATTTCAGGGAACTCGAAGGAAAACCGGCACAAATCACCCTTGAATCCAAGATTGCCGGACGTCCTATAAAACGAATTATTGAGGTAAATGCCCTTGGTAGAGAATTGGGAAATCCTGTTCAATCGATAAGGTTGAATCCTTTTGAAGTGAAATTTGTTGAGGTGCAATTTTGAAACCGGCATCAATTTTTAGTCTTATAATAAAACCAATATTTACTGTAACGAAAAATAAATGAAACGATTACAAAATATCTTACTGCTCTTTGTCCTTTTTCTTTGTGCCTGCACCCAAAAAGATGTTACGGTATATGTTGACCCCAATATCGGTAGCGTTGCAACGTTATTGACAACGAAGAACCCCACTGTTCATCGACCTCATTCAATGGTTCGTGTGTTTCCGGTTACAAAATCCGGTTTAGGCGATCGGTACCTGAGTGATAAAATCTATGGATTTGCGTTAAATATGCCAGCATACCGCATGGGACATGTTACAGAGATGATGCCAACAACAGGAAAATTAAACCTAAACCGGGATGAAAATGGTGCCCTTTATGACCACGATCAGGAGGAGGTTCATCCATATTATCACAAAGTATGGCTGGAGGAGTCAAATATTGAAGCCGATTGGACCACCACTGAACGCGCAGTCATTTATCGGTTCAACTTCAAAACCAAAGATGCCGATAATCTTATTTTCAGATCTGAAGGAAAAGCTAATTTTAAGGTTACCGGAAAGAATATCGTTCAGGGTTGGGAAGAATTTGAAAAAACGAAGCAATATTTTTATGCTGAATTTAGTCGGCCGTTCGAAAAGTCGGGGTCATTCCAATCGGGAAATATTCAGGATAAAAATGAGATTTCCGGTAATGGAATTGGGATTTATGTTGGATATTCGGCTCTTACTCAACCTTTAGAAGTTCGTGTAGGTATCTCGTTGATCGATGAAAACCAGGCTGAAGTGAATCTGCATCAGGAAACTCAGGATAAGATATTTGAGGTAATTAAGGGCCAGAGTCATAAGATTTGGGCTGCCGAACTTGGCAAAATCCAGGTTGAGGGGGGAACCGAACGGGAGAAAAGGATTTTTTACACTTCACTGTATCGCTGCAACGAACGGATGGTCAATATTTCGGAGGATGGACGGTATTTCAGCGGATATGACGGTAAGGTACATGACGACGGAGGACACCCTTTCTTTGTGGATGACTGGCTTTGGGATACCTATCGCGGTCTGCACCCTTTGATGTTGATTCTTAATCCGGCCCAGCAGTCTGATATGGTCAATTCCTATGTGCGGATGTATGAGCAAAGTGGCTGGATGCCCGGTTTTCCGCAGTTTTATGGTGATTTTCCCGCAATGGTAGGCTTTCACTCAGCGGCATTGGTCTGGGATTCCTATCAAAAGGGGGCAACAAATTTTGATGTGGCTAAAGCCTATGAAGGGTTAAAGAAAAATGCGACGAAGGCCACCATGCTCCCCTGGCGTAACGGCCCGATGTGTTCACTGGACACCTTCTATACCAAAAACGGATGGTATCCGGCTTTACCTGAGGATAGTATTGAAACAGTCTCCCGTGTGGATGGTTTTGAAAAACGGCAGGCAGTCACCCTCACTCTGGAACATAGCTATGACGATTGGTGCCTCGCGCAGCTTGCCAAAGCTCTGGGCAAAAATGATGATTATGCTTATTTCGAAAAACGGTCGAAAAACTATCGCAATGTCTTTAATCCGGCAACCGGTTTTATGGCTCCCAAAATGGCAAATGGAAAATGGATTGAGCCGTTTGATCCTCAGTTATCAGGTGGTGTCGGCAGTCGTGCCTATTATGCCGAAAATAATGCATGGACCTGGAATTACAGCGTAACTCAGGACATTCCAGATCTGATAAACCTTTTAGGTGGAAATGAGGCATTCGTCGTGAGGCTGGATGCACTGTTTAATGAACCCACACATATATCCAAATGGCAGTTTATGGGTAAGTTCCCTGATTCTACTGGTCTTAACGGCCAGTTTGTGACCGGTAATGAACCATCTTTTCATATCCCGTATCTGTATAATTATGCAGGTCAGCCCTGGAAAACACAGCGACGTATCCGTGAAATCATGGATATGTGGTTTGATGATCGGCCAATAGGTATCCCCGGGGATGAGGATGGTGGTGGACTCTGCGCCTGGTATGTCTTTTCAGCAATGGGCTTCTTCCCTGTTACTCCAGGAAGCGGGATATACGCAATTGGCACCCCGTTTTTCAACAGTATAAAAATACAGTTGCCGGATGGTAAAACATTTCAGGTGATAGCAGAAAACTGTTCCAAAAAGTTCAAATACATTAAGTCCGCAACACTCAATGGTAAAGTTTTGGATACGCCGTTTATTAGCCATAAAGATATTATGAATGGTGGAAAACTTCACCTGATGATGAGTGATAAACCGAATAAGGAATGGGGGAGGAAGTAAACAATTAGTCAATTAGTCAATTAGACAATTGACTTTTAGCCTATAGCCTATAGCCTACAGCCTAAAAGCCTATAGGCCATTAGTTTACGTCCCAATAGCCTTTTTTAATTAAAATACTAACAACGAACAAAATGAACTCACGCGAACGCATTCTTGCAGCCATTAATCACCAGCAACCGGATCGGGTGCCAATCGACCTGGGGGCAACACCTAGCTCTGGCATTTCGGTAGTTGCTTATCAAAACCTGATTAAATATCTGGGCAAAACGCATCTGAAAACTCATGCTTACGATGTGATCCAGGAGGTTGCCCAACCTGAAATGGAGCTGCTCGATCATTTTAAAGTGGACGTGATTGATATTGGCCGACATTTCAATACAGGTGAAAATTACTGGAAGGAGATCGAGATCATAGCTGGCCACAAAGCCTTTTATCCTAACTGGCTCAAGACAGAGCGGCTTGCGGATGATTCGAATATAATTTACGGTTCAAGTGGTGAGGTCATAGGCCGGATGCCCGTTGGTGCAACATTTTTTGATCAGACTATTTTCCCTTACCTGAATGGCTATCCTGATAATTACAACGATCTGGCCAAAGATATGAAGCGGGTGATCTGGGGTGGTGTTGGCTTTACTCCCTGGGACTGGTCAGATGATAAGGATTTTTATAAGTTGTTAAGGGAAAAGACAATCGATCTTAAAACCAAAACCGACAAAGCCTTACTTCTGGGAATTGGCTGTAACTTGTTCGAATGGGGCACATTTATCCGCAGAATGGATAATTTCCTCATGGATTTGCTTGCTGACCCGTCAAATGTTCACTCTTTTCTCGATGCTTTGATGGAAAGTCATATGAATGGTCTTCAAAAAACGATTGAAGCCGTTGGCGATGTAGTGGATATTATTAAATTTGGCGACGATCTTGGAATGACTAACGGCCCGTTTATGTCGGTGGAAATGTATCAGGAATTCTTTAAACCACGACATCAACAACTTTGCGATTATGTGAAAAAAAATTCAACAGCTCATACTATGTTGCATTGTTGTGGCGGAGTTTATGAACTGATTCCTGAACTAATTGAAGCCGGTTTTGAGATTCTTAATCCGGTCCAGATTAACGCTGTAAATATGGAACCTGAGCGTTTGAAGAATGAATTTGGCAAGGATATCGTTTTCTGGGGCGGAGGTTGTGATACCAAGAGTATCTTAAATAATGCAACATCTCAACAGGTTAAGGATCATGTCAAACATAATCTTGAAATTTTATCAGTCGGGGGAGGTTATGTATTTAATACGGTTCATAATATAATGCCTGATGTACCGCCTGAAAATATTGTAGCGATGTTCGAGGCTGTTAATGAATTCAATGCTTAATTGGTATCATGATCTAAAACTAAACTAATGACAATAAGAATATTGTGGAAGAATGTTGTAGCTATTTCGCTGATCTTAATTTTGTTGCCGGCGTTTGTTTTCGCGAAAGGGAAAGGTATTGAGGTTTCTTCAAAAGACACGATTCATGTTGTTGGCCATGCCCATATGGATATGAACTGGCTTTGGACCTATTCCGAAACGATGAAGATGGCAAACGACAATCTCCGCCAAACGGTTGCCTTTATGGATGAGTTTCCCGATTTTACCATGATCCAAAGTCAGGCTTCTGTGTATAATTTTGTTGAAAAAGTCGACCCTCCACTGTTCGAGCTCGTGAAAAAATATGTGAAGGACGGAAGACTTGAATTAGGTGGCGGAATGTGGACCGAAGGGGACGTAAACCTCTCCTCGGGAGAGGCCATCGGTCGCTCCTTTCTTCTGGCGCAGCGTTACTTCCAAAGTCGTTTCGGCAAAATGGCCCATGTGGGTTGGTTACCTGATAACTTCGGCCATATTTCACAAATGCCCCAGATCTTAAAACAGGCAGGTTGTGATTATTTTTATTTTCATCGGACCAAACCGTTTAAAGGTTCATTCTGGTGGGTAGGCAGTGATTCAACGAAGGTGTTGTGTTATGCCAATGATGGTTATAATGGTGATATTAAGCCTGATCTGAAAGACGAATTCAAAAAAATCACCCCGGATAAACATCGGTTGCTTCAAATTACGGGTGTTGGAGATCATGGTGGTGGTCCAACTCGCGCTAATATCGACATGGTTCATCAACTTGATAAAACACCCGGCTATCCGGCTGTTAAATTTACCTCTGCAGGAACTTTTTTTGATAAAATCTCGAAGGAGATGGATGGAAGACCAACTCATCGGGGTGAAATGCAATTTATTTTTGAGGGGTGTTATTCCAATGTTTCTGACATCAAGGAGGGGAACCGGAATTGTGAGAATATGCTCTACAGCAGTGAATTTTTTAATTCCCTGCGATGGCTAAACGGTGATAAATACCCGGATGCAGAACTTCGCGATCTTTGGACAACCGTTGCTTTTAATCAATTCCATGATATTCTTCCAGGCTCTGCAATTAATGAGGCAAACAAGGAAGCAGTAGCCCGATATGCTGACGTTTTGCGCAAATCAACCGATCTGCGTGATAATGCCTTCCGCAAGATGGCCGATGAGGTGAAATTTAAAACCGGAATGGGACAACCTATTGTTGCCTATAACCTTCATCCGACATCACGCAAAACCATTGTTGAGGCGAGTGTCTATTCCCATACGGAACCAGTAACAGTCAAAGTCAATAGCTGGGGCGATTTTTATGGATCCAAAAATATCAAACCAATCGACAAGGGTCAGGGAAAAGTGGCAACTGTTTTGGTTCGGGATGGTTCGGGGAAGAGTTACCCCGCTCAGATTGTCTGGGCAAAGGTTACCCCTCCTGGATTTACTTCAAAGGTGCAATTTGTTGTAAATGACCTCCCTGCAGGTGGCTATAAAACATTCTATATCGATGTGACCAAACCCGGAGAGTACAACGAACCAATTTCATTCAAAGACCAAACCTTTGAAACCGACTTTTTCACGATAAAAGTGGACATGAAAACCGGAGGAATTGTAAGTCTGTATGATAAGCGGACCAAGACCGAGTGTGTGAAAAAGGGGGGGCAACTCAATACCCTGCGAATGTTTCAGGAAGACAAAAAGGGTGGGATGAAGTCATGGGTTCTGAATAAAAACGTTAAGATAGAAGATGTTACAAATATTAAAAGCGTGAAGGTGGTTGAAGACGGACCGGTCAGAGCGTGCATCGAAACAGTTAAGACCTGGGGGAAATCGAGATTTATCGAACGTGCCTATATCTACCGCGCCTATCCGCGCATTACTTACGATATGGAGGTGCACTGGCTTGAGACAGGATCCGATTCAACCAATTCTCCGATGTTACGCGCCGTATTCCCGCTGGCAATTCAAAAATCGGGCTTTTATTGCCAGGTTCCGTTTGATATTGTGGAGCGGCCTGCGGATGGATTAATTGCAGGAAAACCAATAGCAGAATCACTTAAACATCGCAATGATTATGGTATTGTTTCGGAGGCCAATGATGGACAGGAAGTTCCTGCTCAGAAATGGGTGGATGTAAATGATGGAAAAACCGGAATTGCCCTTCTGAATAAAACCAAATATGGCCATTCGTTCGAAAAGGAAGAATTGAGAATCACCCTCATGCGATCAGCGGGAGACCCCGATATTTACCCAAATCTTGGTAAATTCAACATCAGCTATGCACTTTATCCTCACGCTGCGGATTGGAAAAACGACGTTTGGGCCGAAGGCGATGATTTTAATGTCCCGGTTTATGCCGCTGAACCCCCTTCACTTGCACTCGTGAAAGAGCACGCTACCCGACCTGAAGAGGCCTCATTTTTCTCTGTTTTACCTTCAAATATAATCATGAGTGGTGTAAAACAGTCGGAGGAAGGGGATGAACTTATAGTTCGTCTTGTCGAGATAACGGGAAAAGAAACCTCTGCAACTGTAACACTTCCGGTGGCCGCTAAATCGGTCCGACGATTAAGCATCATTGAGTATCCACTTGAAAATACGCAAGCCCCTGAAATTCAAGGGACAAAAGTAAATGTAAAATTAAAACCTCACGAAATAATTACACTTGGTATTAAGCAATAGAATTTATGGCAACAAAAAACGAGAATAAAAGGGAGATGCTCCGTTATGTCGGGGATGTTAGTCAACTATTTGGAATTAAGGAGTATGTCCTTGTTGATGGGAAAGCCAAAGGGGTAAGGGCGTATGATGTCATAAACGGATCTGGTTTAGAGTTTACAATCTTAGCTGACCGATGCCTTGATATTGCAGGATTATCGTTCAGGGGAATTAACTGCAGTTATATCACCAAGACAGGTATTGTAGCCCCTGAATATTATGACGAAAACGGGATCGGTTTTCTGCGCAGCTACCTGGCAGGTTTTTTGACCACTTGTGGCTTGCGTAATGTCGGCTCACCATGTGAAGAGAATGGCGAATATTTCCCGCTGCATGGCAGGATGGGAAATACCCCTGCTGAACAGGTCAATGCTTCAACCCAATGGATTGATGATGTTCCTGTAATGACCATAAGCGGACAAATGCGCGAGGCGCGGCTTTTTGGCGAAAACCTGGTTCTGAGCAGAAAAATCATTTCCAGATATGGCGAAAACAAGATCACCCTTCAAAATTCAATTGAGAATCTGGGTTTTAAACGTGAAGAGCTGAATTTGCTGTTTCATTTTAATATGGGTTATCCGCTGCTTGATGGCGATTCAATTCTGGTCACCCCAACGGCAAAACTTATACCAAGAGATCAGGAGGCAATAAACGGCGAGGCAATATCTGGCGAGTGTCAGTCTCCAACTGCCGATTATGCAGAACAGGTCTTCTATCACGATCTAAAAGCAGATCAGGAAGGCAATACCTGTGTGGCTCTGATCAATAAACGACTTGAAATCGGAGTAGTCCTTCATTACAGTAAAAACGAACTCTTCAATTTTGCGCAGTGGAAGCAAATGGGAGAGGGAGATTATGTGATGGGTATGGAACCTTGCAATTGTTTCGTCGGTGGCCGCATCGATCCCCGAAATGCAGATGTGAAGGAGTACCTCGAACCTGGTGAAATCCGAAATATTGATCTGACCATTGAACTTCTCAGTGGAATTGATGAGATCAATGCGATGATCCGGAAAATAAATAATTTGTAATATTAATAGCTGAATTTATCCTTCAGATGGTAGAGAGGTATTAACCATAGCTATAGAGAACAATACTTCATAAAAAATTGGAATGAAAGCAAAACGGGTATTAAGGATATTTTACATTTTAATTTTGTTGGTTTCTACAATCAGTTGCGACCAGATTACAAAGGATATAGTTAGAAAAAAGATGGAATATCATACTCAGATTAATGTAATTAGTACGTATGTGATTCTTACAAAGGTTGAAAATACAGGCGCATTTTTAGGTCTGGGAAATTCAATTCCAAGACCTCTGTATGTATTGTTAATGATCTTATTACCTTTAATTGCAATTGGATATGCTCTTTATTATTTAATGAAAAAGAATACTTTGTCTAATCTTCTGATTATTGGGATAAGTTTCGCTATTGGCGGTGGAATTGGAAATATTATAGATCGAATTGTATACGGTTCGGTCACAGACTTTCTGTACTTTGATTTTGTCGTATTCCATACAGGTGTAGTAAATATGGCCGATATTTCTGTGACAACAGGATTCTTTATGATTCTTTTTAGTCAATATAGTAATCGACGAAAGATTGAATAGTTGACAACTGAATAACAGTTTTAAAAAATTAAAATAACAACCAAATGAAACGCAGCGAAATAAACCAGATTCTCCTGGATGCAAAGGCATTTATGGCCGAAAAACAATTTATCTTACCCCCATGGGCTTACTGGAGTGTAGGTGATTGGAAGGCAAATAAGACAGACGCCCATGAAGTTATTGAAAATATGCTTGGATGGGATATCACCGATTTTGGTTCGGGGGATTTCTATAAAAGGGGACTTTTCCTGTTTACAATCCGCAACGGCAATTTGCACGTTGACAGGAAGCCCTATGCCGAGAAAATCATGATCGTTGAGGAAAACCAGGAAACACCCATGCATTTTCACTGGGCCAAGATGGAAGATATTATCAACCGTGGCGGTGGTAATCTGGTTATTGAATTATACAAATCGGATAAAGATGAGGAACTTTCAGATCTCCCGTTCTCTGTAAAAACAGATGGGGTTGTCCGAAACCTTCAACCCGGCGACTCTGTTGTTCTGACTCCGGGCGAAAGTATTTGCCTAGAACAGGGGATCTACCACCGTTTTTATGGCGAGCCTGGAAAAGGAACGGTACTTGTCGGAGAGGTGAGCAGCGTGAACGATGATTCTTCGGATAACCGCTTTCATGAGACAATTGGACGATTCCCTGTAATCGAAGAGGATGAAATGCCAATCCATCTGTTAGCATCTGATTACAAGAAATTTCTGTAAGGGATGAGCAAAAAAATTATTGTGGCAGGGACAGGATGTGCACTTGCCGATTATTTATATACCGGGGTTCGTTTCGATTCGCCAGTTTTTCAAAAATATCTTTCACACAATGCAGGGGATGGTGGTCTGGCACCCGGAAGACTCGTTTTCACAGAGGAACTCGAGAAATTCTCGGGAGTTTTTTATTCTGAAATAAGCAGGGAACTAACAGGTGGCGAGTCACCCGAAGCCGTAAATATTGGCGGACCCGGTTTGGTTTCTTTGATCAATGCAGCACAACTGCTTCCTCAGGAGGATTTTGAGGTTTGCTTTTACGGCGGAACAGGAATGGATGAAACAGCAACGTTTATTGAAAAACTGGTCCGGAAAACACCTCTGAACATCGATCATTACCACCGTGTTTCCGAAAAAAGGACGCCGTTTACCGATGTCCTTTCTGATACTACATACGACAATAATCACGGTGAGCGCACGTTCATTAATAATATCGGCGCTGCGTGGGATTATACACCAGACCTCCTCGGAGACGATTTTTTCAGGGCGGATATCGTCTGTTTTGGCGGAACAGCACTGGTTCCGCGAATTCATGATAGTCTCACAACCTTGTTGTCCCGTGCCAAAGAAAATGGTTGTCTCACCGTGGTTAATACCGTTTTTGATTTTCGCAATGAGAAGCTTAATCCGGGGCATCCCTGGCCGCTGGTCGAATCTCCTGAAGATTTTAAACTGATCGACTTACTGATCATGGATTGTGAGGAGTCACTTAAAATCAGTGGCCAAAAAACGATTGAGGAAGCGGCACAATATTTTGTTGATCTCGATGTTCCAACCTTTGTGATTACAAACGGGGCTCAGGATTTTTATCTTTTTTCAAACGGAAAATTATTTGAAATGTGTGATCTTAAAAAACTTCCTGTTTCTCAAAAAGTCAACGAAGATTTTACACACAACCCTTCATCCAAAGGCGACACTACGGGTTGCGGGGATAACTTTGCAGGGGGAATCATCGCATCTCTGGCACGTCAGATAAAAACTGAAGCAACCGGAAAATTGAATTTGACCGAAGCGATAGCGTGGGGTGTTGCTTCGGGAGGTTTTGCATGCTATTATATTGGAGGAACCTATATTGAGCGGGAACCGCGTGAAAAACATACGATCGTGGAAATATTTAAACTTCAGTATCTTATCCAAATTTCTACGAGGTGATTAATGATTCCGAAAATAAATTAGTCCTTTTTGGAGCGGGTAAAATTGGCCGCTCCTTCATCGGTCAGCTCTTTAGCAGAGGTGGCTACGAAGTTGTTTTTATTGATGTTTTTAAACCTGTGATTGACGAATTGAATATCCGTCACTGCTACCGTGTTGTAGTCAAGGACGATGTCGAATCTGTCATTATGGTAGACAATGTTAGAGGGGTTTTTGGAGGTGACGAGGATCAGGTAGTTAACGAAATCGCAACTGCACGAATTTTAGCAGTTTCGGTTGGTTTACATGGCTTAAAGGCAATCATGCATTTGATCGCCAAGGGTTTGGTGTCGCGATATGAAGTACCGGATGCAACACCTCTTGATATCATAATTGCTGAGAACCTCCGGAATGCTGCTGAGTTTATTTATGAGGAGCTTAAAAAGCATTTGCCCGAAGGTTATCCTCTGAATGAACGGGTTGGCCTGATTGAAACAAGTATTGGCAAAATGGTTCCGATCATGCTGAGAAAAGAGATGGAGGCAGATTTTTTGCAGGTTTTTGCGGAACCATACAATACGCTGATTCTCGATAAGCGGGCATTTAAAAATCCGATCCCACAGATCGAGGGGCTTGCTCCGAAGGAGAATATGAAGGCATGGGTCGACCGGAAACTGTTTATCCACAACCTGGGTCATGCGGCTACAGCTTATTTTGGTTTTATTTCCGATCCTGAGTCCACCTTTTTATATGAAGTTTTATCCGATCAATCGATAAAAGAAAAAGTTCGACAAACCATGCTGCAGGCTGCTGCCATCTTGCTGGCAAAGTACCCTGATGAATTTACGATGGATGCACTTATTGACCATGCGGATGATCTGATCCGCAGGTTTCAAAACAAAGCATTGGGCGATACGGTTTTCCGTGTAGGCTGTGATTTACAACGAAAACTTGGAAAAGAGGACCGGATGGCTGGAGCAATCCATCTGGCGCTTGAATTGCACCTTCCGTATGATTTGATATTGCAGGCCTTGGTTGCAGGATTTCACTTCAGGGCTAAGGATGAAGCAGGAAATCTACTGCCTTCAGACATGGAATTTGCGGCTATTTATGCGAAAGGTATAAAAGATGTGATGACCACTGTTTGTGGATTTGATGTAAACCCTGATGGTGAAGTGATTAATGGAGCCATTGAACTTGATAAAATATTAAATCAATAATACGGCAAAAAATCATTTTAAAAAAATGAACGCGCAACAAAAAATATCCATCCGTTTTTTTGATGACCGCGAGGTGCGGGCTATCTGGGACGAGCAAAACGCCAGGTGGTGGTTTAGTGTGGTTGATGTTGTTGGTGTTTTGAACGAGGAAGCCGATTACACCAAAGTGCGGAACTATTGGAAATACCTAAAAACAAAACTCAAAAAAGAAAAAAACGAGTTGGTTAGTGCCACTAACCAACTGAAATTATCGGCACCTGATGGTAAAAAATACCTGACCGACACTTTGGATAGTGAAGGTATTATTGCTTTGGCTAAATATTTCGCGAACACCAGGGCAATGAAATTTTTAGATTGGTTTTTATATAGCGATAACAGTATTGCCGGGCAAATCAGGCAAAAAAACATTTCGAAAGGCGGTTTCCAATTTGCAGTATCACAATTCCTTGGCGCCACATTAAAGCAAATAGAAGCAATGAAAATAAGCGGACTGACCCTATTTCTTCTCGTTGTTTGGTGTTGCCTGCATGCTCAGGTCAATGTTGACCAATCTGATACATCTGTTCCTTTTAAAAATTATTGGACTAGGGCACCTGAGCGGATACCAAGTGATTTCTCTGTTGATGCCCCATTGATGGGGAATGGTGACCTGACAATGAGCATCGGTTTTCAGGATAATTTGCTGCGATTTTATCTTTCCAAAAATGATTTCTGGAGGCTGCGTTCTCAGGCTGATGGGTTATCGGGCCCGCGGGTGGTGGGATTTGTTGATCTTAAAATTGACGGGTTTGATAAAGCAGATTTTTCAGCAGAGCAGCTTATTAAAAACGGGATTACAACCTGTCAGCTTAAAAACGGGGAACAAAAAATTGAATCCAGATCGTGGGTTTCGGCTACCGGAAACCTGATCTTCATTGAAATTAACTCAAGGGATAAAGAGGCTCAGATTACTCTAAATCTTACCGCGCCGGAAAACAGGCAGGCTATTTTAAAAATAGGCAAGACAAATGATACTTTCTGGCTGACCAGAGCATTTAAAGATAGCGTTGATATTCCGACAGAGGTCGCGGTAGCCTTGAAGGTGTTTAATTACAAGGGTGAATCGATAACGGTTCAACCGGGTAAAAAACTCGTGATTGCTTTAGCTGTTGAAAGCAAATTCAAAAAAGAAGACCCGTTGGGATATGTGCAGAACCGGGTAAAAATGCTCAATACAAATTCAGAGGCTGCATTACTTATTAAACACAATCAGTGGTGGCAGAAATATTGGAACAGGTCCTCTGTTTCACTTGAAGATACAGTTTTGATGAAGTCTTGGTACCAGGGACTTTATACGATGGCTTCCTGTAGCCGTAATCCGAAATTTCCACCCGGGCTGTTTGGCTGGACAACCAATGATACCCCTGCCTGGAACGGCGATTATCATCTGAATTATAATTTTCAGGCTCCGTTTTATAGTCTTTGTTCAGCCAACCGGTTAGAACAGATTGAACCTCATGATCAACCGTTGCTTGATTTTATGTCAAGAGGGGAATTCTACGGCAAAAATGCCACAAAAACCAGGGGTATACTTTATCCTGTTGGAATCGGTCCTTTGGGCATTGAGGTAACCCGCAACTTTGCCGTCGGTGGTTATCAGAAAAATGACGATATCGAATTCGAAGGGTTGTTTTATGGTCAGCGTTCAAATGCAGCCTATGGATTGATCAACATGGCCCAGCACTGGCGTTGCACCTATGATCCTGAATATGGTAAAAAGATTTATCCCTATGCCTTAGCCGTTGCCAGTTTTTGGGAAGACTACCTTAAATTTGAAAACGGGCGGTATGTGATCTATGGTGACGCGATACACGAAGGTTCCGGAAAGGATAAGAATCCTGTTTTATCACTGGGACTTATCCGTAATGCACTTGATCTGATGATTGATCTTAGTTCTGCTTTGAAAAGAGATGAAGATCGGCAAGCAAAGTGGAGGGATATTTTGGCCAAGCTAAGCGATTTCCCAATTCAACAGCGGAATGGAAGGGAGGTTTTTCGGTATACGGAAGAGGGTCTCGACTGGGTGGACGGAAATGGTCTGGGGATTCAGCAAATATATCCCTGCAATGCAATCACCCTTGACAGTAAACCCGAATTATTGTCCGTTGCACGAAATACGATTGAAATGATGCAGCGGTGGCACGATCAGAATACAAGTAATAGTTTCTTTGCTGCTGCAATTCGCGTCGGATACGATTTCTCTAACGTGTTAAAAGAGTTGCATAATTATGCATTACATACTTTCCCAAATGGTTTTCAGTCAGGCAATCCCCACGGCATCGAAAATAGTTGTACCGTGACCAATGCGATCAATGAGATGTTCTGCATGAGTGTGGGAAATGTAATTCGCATTTTTGGCCATTTTCCAGGTAATCAAAAAGCAATTTTTAAGAATATCCGGATGTGGGGCGCTTTTCTGGTTTCTGCGCAAATTTCAGGTGGATTAGTATCCAACGTAAGTATTTTAAGCGAAAAAGGGAAGCTTTGTACATGTATTAATCCCTGGCCGGGTAAAAAGGTGGTTTTGATAAGAAACGGAAAACCGGAAGAAACAATTTCCGGTGACAGAATCTCCTTTGAAACATCTGCCAATGAAAAAATCGAACTAAAATCTGAATAGAAATATCTCCGCTTTATGAAAAAATCGATACTTGTAATTCTAACCTTTCTAATGATCATCAAAGCGTTTGGTGCAGGTGATGACTCTGATCAGAACCGCATGAAATGGTGGCGCGATGCCCGTTTTGGGATGTTTATCCATTGGGATATGTCCAGCGTGGCAGGAACAGAGATCAGCTGGTCACGACTCGGTCCAAAACCATTGGACGGTTCATGGGGCGCTCCGGCCGGAACAGGTGGTGATTCAATCTATGATAACCTTTACAAACGATTTAATCCTACCAAATTCAACGCAAAGCATTGGGTCGAAATTGCCAAAGATGCCGGGATGAAATATCTGGTTTTCACAGCTAAACATCATGGAGGATTCTGTATGTGGAATACTAAATATACCGATTATTCCATCATGAAAACTCCGTACCGAAAGGATATTATTAAGGAACTGGCAGCTGAGTGCAAAAAGGCAGGTATCCGCTTTGGAATATATTATTCACCCCGCGACTGGCACCACCCCGATTATGGGATGGGTGATAACAGTAAATATGAAAAGTATATGACAGGTCAACTTACGGAGCTGCTTACAAATTATGGGCAGGTAGATGTAGTCTGGTTTGATAGTTTCGGAACTGGTGAATCGATTAATTACTGGCATGCTGATAAAGTGCTTGAACTTGTAAAAACACTTCAGCCTCAGGCAATCATTAATAATCGGTGCAGTTTTTTTGGAGAAAATATACCTTCGCTGCAGGCCGATTTTGATACACCGGAGCAGAAAATAGGATCTTATCAAACCACCCGAAACTGGGAATCGTGTATGTGTGTGGTTGATGCTCCGGGCGGAGGATGGTCATACCGGAAAGATGGTAACGTCAAACCCTTTGCCGAATGCATCAGAAATCTGGTTGGTTGTGCAACTGGCGATGGGAACCTGTTGCTGGATGTTGGCCCCGATGCATCGGGTGAGATTCCGGCTGACCAGGCAAACAGACTGGCAGAATTAGGCCAATGGATCAGAAAATACGGTTTTACAATTTATGGCACTGCCGGTGGTCCGTTTCGTAATGGAAAGTGGGGCGGCGGAACGTTTAAGGAGAATAAGGTCTATGTTCATCTTTTCAAATCTGCTCCTGATAAAATTGAATTACCAATGATGAACGAAAAACTTATCGATTCCAAAAATCTTACTGAATCGAATATTAAAGTTACGTCCGAAAATGGTAAGATCAAAATAGTAAGTACACCAAAAGATCGTAACGCACCCGATACAATTGTTGAATTGACATTTGATAAGCCTGTGACCAGAGTAGACAACTAATAATCTCCTATCAATTCTAATTTAAGTGATATTTTATATGAAGAAGTTTAACCTCCTTATTTTAATGCTCTTCACGCTGGAAACATTTGGTCAAAATATTCCGTTGACAGAAACTGGTTTAATGTTTCCAACAGCGGTGAACTGCAAGCCACAGCCATATTACCGCTTTCGCCCTGATGGAAAACCCGGCAGGGAGATCACCCTTGATTTTAAAGGGGGGAAACTTTCGGGTAAGGTGCTGGTTGAAGTGACTGCAGATAAGCTAACAGAGTCTACTGAATTGTCATTCCCAACATCGGGACAATCGGATGTTCCGATTCTTTTGCCCGCCAACGTGGGTCTGAAAAAAGAGTCCCAGGTTTTGGTTACGATTCGCCAGGGTAAAAATTCATTAAAGAAGAGTATTGTCGTTCCTGTAATGCGTAATTGGACGGTTTATATCTACCCGCACTCTCATGTCGATATTGGCTATACAAACACGCAGGCCAATGTTGAGATTCTCCATAAACGGAATATTGATGAGGGTATCAGGCTCGCTCAGGCGACAAAGGGCAATCCCGAGGGGTCACGTTATCGCTGGAATCCCGAAATCACCTGGCCTTTGGAACGTTACTGGCAAACTGCTAATCGGGAACAAAAAGACCGGGTAGTTCAGGCGATCAGGGAGGGTTCACTTTGCATTGATGCCAGCTATTTGAACCTGAATACAAGTAGCTGTTCGGGTGAAGAGTTGTTCCAGGTATTGCGGTTCAGCCGCGAAATGCAGAATCTTACCGGAACTCCAATGAAAACCTATCAGCAAATGGATATTCCTGGTATATCGTGGGGTCTTGTTCCAGTAATGGCACAACAGGGTGTCCGTTACATCATGATGTGGCCAAATGGTTGCCGTGCCGGGAATGGTCATGGTGTGGATGAAAAACCGTTCTGGTGGTTAGGGCCGGACGGAAAATCAAAAGTCCTCTTTTTTCAACCGGGAAGCTATGGCAACAGCGGAAGTATGTCAAAAGGTGGAACAACCGGGCGCCCCTGGTTTGGTCAGCGTGATCTGGACAAGGTTCCTTTGGTAATTAAAACTGATAGCGCGAATGTGAATTTCCTCTCTGCATTGGTAAAACGTGAAAGGTCTGATAATCCCTATAAATTCTATGTTGTTTCGTGGTGTCTGTGGGATAATTGTCCACTCGATGCTGATGTTCCGGATGCTGTGAAAAAATGGAATGAGCAATATGCCTTTCCTCATTTGGTGATCGCGGGCGGGACAGAGATCATGGAGATGATCGAGAAGAACTATGGAGATAAGTTACCCGTTGCTAAAGGTGACTTTACCGAATACTGGACCGACGGGTTAGGCACTGCTGCCGGCCTTACCGCAATCAACCGCAATGCCAGGGAGCGGCTTGTTCAGGCCGAGACACTCTGGACCATGCTTCGTCCGGGGAAAGGGGCCCCTCGTGCTGAATTTGATGATGCCTGGCGCTTTATCGCCCTGGGATCTGAACATACCTGGTGTGCCGAAAATCCAACCGAACCATTCTTTCAGGATGCCATCTGGAAGGTTAAACAAAGTTACTTTCATACTGCGGACGAACGGACTCAGACACTTTTAGAAGAGGCAATCGCACCTGCCACTGACCGGTCAACCGGCGCACTCGGACCTGCTGAAGGGCCCTCGGAGGGTGGAATTGCTGTGATCAATACCCAGTCATGGCCACATAGCGGACCGGTTACTCTTTCAAAGGCTGAAAGTTCACGTGGCGACAGGGTTACCGACAGTCAGGGGAAAGATGTCATGTCACAAAGACTCTCAACAGGTGAACTGCTCTTCCTTGCGAAGGATGTTCCTGCATTTGGTTCTGATCATTATCAGGTGATGGCCGGAAAATCTCCGCTAAATGAAGGTTGTAGCTTAGCCGGAAATACGTTAACGAATAAAGATCTTCAGGTCAAGATTGATCCTGTTTCAGGAAATATTACGCAGCTTCAGAATCGATTAACCGGACGCAACTTTGCCGATGTGAAAATCAACGGAGGACTCAATGCCTTTCGGTGGCTGTCGGGCGACAATGATAATGCCATTGCCGACTCTGTGATTTCCATTTCCACAGTTGAAACCGGCCCTTTGGTTGTAGAATTGAAAGTCACTTCAAAAGCACCAGGATGCCGTTCGGTTTCCCGTTCGGTCAGGCTTGTTCATGGGCAGCCGTGGGTCGAAATATCCAATATTGTGGATAAGCTCCCTCTGGTCGCGAAAGACGGGGTCCATTTTGGTTTTGGATTTGACATTCCTAAAGGGATAACACATGTGGATATTCCATGGGGCGTGATGGAGGTTGAAAAAGATCAGTTGCCCGGAGCTAACCGGAACTGGCTGACGATGCAGCGGTGGGCCGATATCTCCAACGAAAAGGATGGTGTCACCTGGTGTTCTCTCGATGCTCCATTAATTGAAAGTGGTTCAATGACTGCAAATCAGTCAGGCACCTGGAGCGGCGAGCGGAAACCATGGCTTAAAAAGCTTGAATCAGCTCCTGCAATTTATTCATGGGTAATGAATAATCACTGGTTTACCAACTTTCCGCTTACGCAGGATGGTCAGGTTGCATTCCGTTACCGCATCCTCCCTCATGGGGGTTATGATGTAGCTGCAGCCAACCGTTTCGGATTGGAACAGGCTCAGCCTTTGATCGCTTTTGCAGCAAAAAACAACGCAGTTTCAAAACCGTTGTTTGCGCTCGAAGGATCACCGGCTGTGACAGTTTCAATTCTTAAATCACCCTCCTCCAAAAATTCAGTGATTATACGTCTGCGCTCGGTCTCGGATAAGGATGAAGCGGTCAAATTATCGTGGCCCGCCGGAAATCCTTCTTCTGTAAACCTTTGCGAAACAGAGGAGGTGGCTGGACCAAAAATCAATAATGAATTAACAGTCCCAGCAAACGGGATGGCGACGTTAAAGGTTATTTGGTAATGCATTAATAGGTTTACCTTTACCTTAATAACAATATCTAAAACGATAAAAAATTGATTAAATTTGGGAATAAATTCTTACGCCATGGACAAACGAGTAATAAATATTGATCCCGATATTTTAGGTGGCACCCCAGTATTCTTTGGAACCAGAGTCCCTATAAAAAATCTTTTTGATTACCTGGAAACCGGAGATTCAATTGAGGTCTTTCTTGATGATTTTGAGGGAGTAAGTAAAGATCAGGTTGTGAAAGTCCTTGAGATGTCCCAAAAGCTGATTGAAACATCAACAAATATTTTGAATGAAAATTTTGCTTGATGAGTGCGTAACAAAACGCCTGAAAAATTATCTGGAAGAATTTCAGGTCCAAACAGTCAGAGAATTGGGTCTAAGTGGAATAAAAAATGGTAAGTTAATGGTTTAATGTTGTGAGAATAATTTTGACCTTTTACTTACGATTGATAAGAACTTGATCTTTCAGCAAAATCTTGACAGATATCCAATTTCAATTATTGTTTTAAATAGTCAGACAAGCAAAATTGAAGAACTGGTTACCTTTTTACCATCTTTCAAATCACAGGTTCCAAACTTTCAGAAACATAAGGCATATATTATAGATAAGTAATTAGTTGGCTATGAACATCTATAATGATCTATATATAAGCATGTTAATCAATGGTGCGCGCGTTTTCTTTTGTCGAATAAAATAATAGATCACTAATGAGCTTCGAACCAAACTATCAAAACCTCCTTCAGGTCCTGAATAATCAGCGACCGGACCGTTTACCCTTGTACGAGCATCATATCGATGCCCCGTTTATTTCAAAATTGCTTGGTGAGACGATCTCTTCTCAGGGATTGAAAAATCATGAACTTGAAGATTATTACCGGAAAGTGATCGGCTTTTGGAAAGATATGACTTATGACGGCTTCGATTTTGAGGCGGCGATCTGTGATATTTTACCCGGTCACGGGGCAATAATGGGCGGAATGGCCGGGCCGATTCAAACACGCGAAGATTTTAATAATTACCCATGGGACGATATCCCAAAGATATTCTGGGAAACCTACACCCCCCATTTTGAAGCAATCCGTAAAACATTACCTGCCGGAATGAAAGCCTATGGAGGTTGCGGATATGGCATCTTTGAGGCGAGCCAGGATCTCGTGGGTTATGAATATTTATGCGTAATGCAATGCCTCGATCCGGAACTTTTCGGCGATATTTTTAGGAAAATTGGAGATTTGTGGGAGTTACTCTGGACGGGTGTAATCGAAAAATATTCGGATATCTTCGTTTTTTTCAGAATGGGGGACGACCTGGGACATAAAACCTCCACCTTACTAGAACCTGATATTATCCGCGAACATATTTTTCCGCAGTACAAAAAGGTGATCGACCTGATTCATCGCTCCAATCATAAGTTTTTACTTCATTCATGCGGAAATATATTTCCCTTGATGGAGGATATCATTAACCTTGGAATAGACGCCAAACATTCTAACGAGGATCAAATAGCTGCTTTCCCGGTATGGATTGAGAAATATAGCGACAGGATAGGTCTCTTTGGCGGATTTGACCTGAATTTGCTCGTTTTGGAAAAGCCTGAAAATGTTCGCCAGACCGTCTTTGATCGTGGTATTCAGTATCGTAATTCTGCCAAAGGATATGGTCTGGGATCGGGAAATTCAATTCCGGGATATATTCCCGTTGATGGTTTTATGGCTATGATTGAGGCGGTAAAGGAGATACGTATTAATGAAAAAGGCAGTTAATTAATGGTTAACGGTTAATACTTAATTTTTCTTAGAATGAGGGTATCATTTTTAATTGGGTTTTTCCTGCTAGGCATTTCTGCAATGGGGGAGGACTTTGCCAGCTGGCACAATAATTTACTCACGCTTGATAATGGATTGGTGAAGCGCGAAATCGAAGTCGTGAACGGCCATATTCATACCAAAACCCTTAAAATTAAAGGAACTGATCTTAATTTTGATTCCGAAGTTTCAAAGGAGTTTTCACTTGAAATTGATGGCAAGGTGTGTGACGGGGAATCGGAATGGAATTTAATCTCATTTACAGCTGCAGGCGATTCGCGCAAAGGAAACGGTGCGACCGTAAAACTTCAGGGGACAATGGAATTTTCGGGTATTGAGGCCGATATTACTTATCTGCTCTATCCTGATCTGCCGGTAATCCGCAAACAAATAAAACTGCTGAATAATTCGGGAAAAGAGATCCGGATAGAATCATTTGATGTCGAGAAATTGATCCTTGGATTTAGCTTTGTTGAGGCGGTTACCTATGCGAATTATGGCAGACAGAAACATTTAAGCACCTATGTGGGCAACTGGGATGATCCGGTAATCGCCGTCCATTCCTATTCCCAAAACGCCGGGATCCTCCTTGGAAATGAATCTCCCGGAGTGCTCAAGAGGACAGCCTACAATACCGGTTATAACAATGTTGATATCGGCCTGACCCATAAAGGCGAGAACTATCCCTTCAGAAAATATATCAAGCCAGGTGAAAGCTGGATGACCCCTCAGGTATTTGTTATTCCGTACATCAATTCAGCCGATCCATGGAAGGTCATGAATAGTTCGCTTGCTGATTTTGTCCGTCGCCACATGGGCCTTCGGATTAATGAAATTGCAAAACGACCCACCCTAATGTACAATAACTATGTGCCGTTTTATGATAATTTTAAGGACACTTTACTGGTGAATCTTTCCAATCTTGCTTCAGAATGCGGCATCAAACAGTTTGAAATCGATTGTGGTTGGCATACCACTGAGGGGAATATTGGAAAACCAGTTTCCTGGATAGAAAACACAGGAGACTGGATTGCAGATAAATCAAAATTCCCAAATGGTTTAAAACCTGTTTTTGATGAAATCCGGAAAAAGGGTATGGAACCTGGATTATGGATCAGTGTTGGTTCGGCGGCTGCTAAATCAAAGGTTTTCAGGGATCATCCAGAATGGGCAGTCAGGAATGAAAATGGAGAACCTGTCGACCTTCATACTACAGGAGGAATCGATCTCAATACGATGTGTTTCGGAACTGAGTGGAGCAGTTATATTAAAAATATGATTCTTGGTCTTGTCAAAAATGAGGGGCTTGGCTTCGTAAAACTCGATTTGACTGTTGCCACAAGCGCCTATGTTACAGATTATAAGAAATCAGGTTGCAGTGCCAAAAACCACCCATATCACAAAGACAGGGAAGAGTCATTAATAGTTATTTATGAGCAGTTGTTTAAATTGTTTGATGAACTTCATGCCGAGGCTCCAAATCTTTATATTGATTGCACTTTTGAAACGGCTGGTAAGCTACAGCTGATTGATTACGCTTTTTGTCAACATGCCGAAGGGAACTGGCTTACAAATATAGGAGAACCATTTCCGGTTGGGGCCTTTCGGATCCGGAATTTAACCTGGTGGAAATCGCCGGCAATCCCTGCATCTTCCCTCATCATCGGGAATTTAGAGATGGATAGTCCCGAATTTATTCAGGAACTCAAAACGTTGATAGGCTCATTTCCCATTGTATTGGGCGACCTTCGAAAATTGTCAAGAGAAAAAAAGGTAGAAATCAGGCAATGGACCGACTGGATTTCGACGATGCAGCAAAAATATAATTATGATCTATTCCGGCAGGACTTGCCCAGCTTTGGTGAGCCCACCGAAGGGTCATGGGATGCCTGGTCGCGCATCAATACCGATACAAAAGCGGGAGGAATCGTTGGAATCTTCCGTCAGGGATCGCTCGATGACCAACGTACGATTTCTGTTCCAGGGTTAAGCTTGACAAAGCATTATTTCGTTAAACAGGCACCTTTGGGTAAGATAGTTGTTGAAATGACAGGACATGATTTGGAAGAAAAGGGATTTAAAGTCAAAATGGAAAAGAAATATGACAGTCAATTATTTGAAATTGAGCTGATCGGAAAATAATTGGTTAATGCTTAATTGTATAATGGTTAATGATAAAACATGTGATTATTTGAAATTAATTATATTTACAATTAATAAATTAACCATTAACCATTAACCATTAACCATTAACCATTAAACTAATGAATAAGGTTCTTCTTAAATGCACCATTGCTTCAGCCTTGGGCGGTCTTCTTTTTGGCTATGACACGGTAATCATAAATGGGGCAATGATCGACCTGGTAAAATATTTTCAATTATCGCCCGCCTGGCAGGGTTGGACTGTCAGTTCAGCTCTCATTGGTTGTATTCTTGGCACAATACTAATTGGTCGTCCGGGTGATATTTATGGAGCTAAACGACTGCTTCAAATGCTGGCAATCATGTTTCTGGTCTCTTCAGTCGGCTGTGCGGTTGCAACCAACATTAGTGTGTTCATTCTTTCAAGGTTCGTGGGTGGACTTGCAATTGGCGGCGCATCTGTTTTATGTCCGGTTTACATTTCGGAGATCTCCCCTCCAAAGCACAGGGGTGTCCTGGCCTCTACTTTTCAGCTGGCTATAGTTTTGGGGATTTTATTATCACTAATAACCAATTATTTGTTACTAAATATTGGCAATTCCAACTGGCGCTGGATGTTATTCAGTGGCGCCATTCCTGCTGTGGCATTTTTCCTGATGCTACTCGTGATTAGAAAGTCACCACGCTGGCTGGTTAAAAAGGGGAGAATCGACGAAGCACGAAAAAATATAGAAGACCTTTCATCTCATGAAATCGATACCGACCAGACCATTCGTGAGATTCAGGAATCTATACAAACTGAAAACCTTAGTAAACGGATAAATCTCTTTAAGAGACCTTATCGTAGAATAATCTTTATCGGAATTTTCGTTGGAATCTTTAGTCAACTCACAGGTATCGGGGTTGTATTCTATTATTCGGCACAAATATTCCATATTGCAGGTTTCTCCGGCGATTCTTCCATGTTTCAAAGCGTATTGTTAGGTGTTACAAATTTGATTTTTACACTGATTGCCATGACCATTATTGATAAGATCGGACGAAAGAAGCTCTTGTTATTCGGACAATTGGGGATGGTTGTTGTACTTGGTCTGTTTGGATACGGATTACTTTCGGGTAATATTTCCGGTTACTGGCTTGTGGCTTTGCTGGTGGCATATATCGCATTTTTTGCTGCCTCGCAGGGGGTGGTTATCTGGGTCCTGTTGTCTGAGATGTTCCCGAATATCATCCGTTCCCGGGGCGCTTCCATAGGTTCTTTTGCCAATTGGGTGATTAGTGCACTGCTTAATTTCTTCTTTCCCGTGGTGATCGGATTTTTTGGTGCAACCCAGGCTGCGCAACAGATCGGTATGAGTTATGCCTTTATCTTCTTTGCAGTGGTAACCTTTATCGGATTTATATACCTGAAGAAATACATCATCGAAACCAAGGGAAAAACACTGGAACATATTGAAAAAGAGAGTTTAATGGTGAATGCTGAATGCGTTAATGCTTAATATTGTCATGTTTATTCTCTAACCATTAATCATTGTATTATTAACCATTATATCATTATCCATTAATCCAATGACTCCCAGACAACGAATACTCACAATTCTCAAAGGTGAACAGCCTGATCAGGTTCCGTGGTGCGGTGACCTTGATTATTGGGCGAATTCACTTATTAAACGTGGCTTAAAACCCGAAGGTTTTGTCGGGTCTGATGAATATATACTATGGCATAAAGATCTGGGAGTCGGTTTTTATCTGCAGGGGTATTTTCCTTACCGACAGATCTACAATAACTGTGAAGTAAGGGAATGGTATGAAGATGCAAAGCATTATAAAGAGATTGTCACTCCCCTGGGCTCTGTGCGGGAATGCTGGGAATATATTCCAACTTCATTCTCTGAGGGTCCAATTGAGCACTTTATGAAATCGGAGGTTGATATTCCGGTAATGAAATATATCTATGAAAATACCCGTTTTGAAGCTGACTATGATTATGCCCGGCAACGGCTAAAACAGGTTGGCGATCAGGGAGTCGTCCTCTGTTACCTGCCTAAAAGCCCGTTTATGCATTTGCTTGCTTTGGAGGCAGGAGTGGTGGCTGTTACGATGGCAGCCCTTACTATGCCCGACGAATTTCAGGATTTGCTCGATACAATGAAAAAAGCTTTTGATCAGGCGGCTCAACTGGCAGTTGACAGTCCGGCAGAGGTGCTTATGATCCCCGAGAACCTCTCCTCTGAGATGGTCGGACCGGATTTTTTTCAGTTATATATGCAAGATTATCAGGTAGAGTGGACACGTAAGATTAAAGAAAAAGGTAAGTATTCCTTTATTCATATCGATGGAACCCTTGGGGGGCTCCTTAAGGAGGAGGCACAGGTTGGATTTACGGTTCTTGAGGCCCTGACTCCTTATCCTGTGGGTGATCTGAAATGGGAAAATCTTGAAGCCATCTGTGGGGAATCCAAAAGTATCCTTTGGGGTGGAATTCCCGGGGTATATTTCACGGCCAGTGTCAGTGATGAGGAGTTTGACCGCCATGTCAAACACCTCTTATCTGTTATGACCAGTAAACCACGCTATGTGCTTGGCGTTGCCGATCAGGTACCACCCGATGGGCTCGAAAGCCGTGTGAAACGGGTCTCCGAATTGGTCAGCGAATATGGAAAGTACTCAACTTCGGCAAAGGTGGCAGGGTGACTATCCCAATCACGAACTGTCACCCCGACACTAAATTATTCAACGATGAAATTCAAATTAAGAATCTCCCTTTTCCTTCTTTGCCTTTTAGGGTTTTCGACAATCGGTTTGTCTGCGGATAAAAGTCCGGCCAAACCCTTGGCTGTACTTCAGCAGCAGTTCCTCGATCTTAGGTTTGGGATGTTTATCCATTTTAATATTCCCACGTTTGGACTAGCAGATTGGCCCGATCCGAATTTATCCCCGGCCGTATTTAATCCGTCAAAGCTCGATTGTAACCAGTGGGCGGAGGCTGCTGTTTCAGCAGGTATGACTTACGGTTGCCTGACAACCAAGCATCATAGCGGTTTTTGCATCTGGCCTACCAAAACGACCAACTACGATGTTATGAATTCTCCCTTTAAAAGGGATGTCGTTAAGGAATATGTGGATGCATTCCGCAAAAGGGGACTTAAAGTATTTCTCTATTATTCCATTTTGGATACTCATCATAATATCCGTCCGGGATGGATCAGAAAGGAGAATACACAATTTATCAAAGACCAGCTAACTGAGCTTTTTACAAATTATGGTGAAATCACCTGCCTTGTTATCGACGGCTGGGATGCCGGCTGGTCGCGAATAAGTTATGAGGATGTCTCATTTGAAGAGATCTACAACCATATTAAATCCTTGCAGCCCAATTGCCTGATTACCGAGCATAATGCCGGAAAATACCCTTCGGACGAACTGTTTTATACTGACATTAAGCATTATGAGCAGAATGCGGGACAAAAGGTATCAAAAGAGACGAATATGCTTCCTGCCCAGGCTGGAATTCCGATTAATATTAACTGGTTCTGGAAGGAGACCTCTGCAACGGAAACGGTGAAAAGGGCAAAGTATATTGTGGAGGAAAATCTCATTCCACTCAATAACGCTCATTGTAATTTCATACTGAATGTTGCTCCGAATAAGTATGGGTTGATTGACGATAATGCCCTTGCCGAATTAAAGGAAGTTGGAAAAATTTGGAAACACGGTGGGCCTGCCCCTAAATTGCCATTTTTCAAACACCCGGTTATCGCTTCCAATCTTGCCAAGGGGAAAAGAATGAATTCAAGCTGGTCCGACGATATGAATATCTCAGACTTTGCCAATGATGATAATTTCAATTCGGCATGGAGTCCTGCGCCGCAGGTTAGGCAACCCTGGATTGAAGTTTTGTTTGAAAAGGAAACATCTTTTAATGCAATAGGAATTGCGGAAATAATTAGTGGAAAGCCTGGAGAATCCTGGGAATCAAAAATCGACTCGTATATTTTACAGTATTGGGATGGCAAAGCATGGATAACTATTGAAACCCGGCAAATCAATGAGCCGGTTCGGATTCACAGGTTTAATCTGCTCCATTCAACGAAAGTACGTCTGCAGATAAATGGGTGGAAGCCCGGGTTGGGAATTGCTGAAATCATGGTTTATAATGAAAAAAGAAAATGAAAAATATTGTATTTATTCTGATTTGCATCATTGGGTATTCGGAATTTGTAAATGCCCAAAGAGTATTTGATCCCTCCGATCCCGAATATTATGCGATGGAACGTCAGCAGATCCGGTTCGACGATCAGCAGGTTATGCTTTTTAATTACAGGGGATTTGTCTGCCCCCGCCAGTATAGTATTACCAGTTTTACAAACGTGCAGTTTTTGCCCCTGAGTTCCGCGACTTATACCTTTAATCTGAATTTTCTTGATCAAAACACCGGAAAGCTTATCCGGGATGATGTCCCAACAATATGGGATAAGTGGATTAATGAAGGAAAAGGTTCCGATCCGCTTGCTGCCAATTTCAGATCGTATGCACCCTATATGATGGTGACACAGGATGAGACCTGGCAACCGAATGGCTATTTCAGATCCGGTACCTTCCATAAGGAGATTGACGGTAAATGGCTGAGTTTTTCAATCCGAAGCTGCACCAATGTGTCGTACAATAGTGATGAAGTTTATTTGAAAATTGTCTTCAAAAACAGGAAGGATAAACCGTTGAAGTTGACTTTGATCCCCCAGCAGATCGCAAGTCAGATGAACTGCGACGGGATGAAAGGTTCCGACAGTGCCCGGCAGGTCGATCCGTTTACGTATGGAAGCGCCCAAATGCATGCAAGGGTCTCCTCCAGCATTGAAACGTTGAGCGAAAAGGGATTTGAACTGACCCTCCCTCCTGGAGAATATGTGACCGCTTATTTTGCAGTTCAGTTTTATTCGGCGAATTCGAAATCCCCCGATGTTGTGCAGAAAGATATTGCTATTCGCATGAATGTTGCCGATCGGATTTCGCGTGATAAGCTTAAATGGGCGTTCCAAAATGTTCCGAAACTTGAGAGTTCGAACAAAAAACTTCAGGAATATTATTACCGATGTCTGCTTTCTGTATTGATGAGCCGGTACGAAAATCCGAACTATATCACAAACCCATTCTGGGCAGTGGGATACTGGCCGTTTACAATCAGCTGGGATACCTCTTATGCGTCTGATGTGCTTGCGATGCTCGATCCCAAAAGTCTCAAGGAGGCAATCCTGACCGATTTTCGGGAGGTAAAGATGAAAAAAACCTATGTAAGCTGGAAAGGGGCTGAATGGGAAAATCTTTATATTCAGGAGCCCTTCGCGCTACAGATTATGATTGAGGCCTACTTACGCCACACCGGTGATTTTACAATATTCAATCAAAAGGGGGGTGATGTAACTGTCTGGGAGGGTATGCAACAATGGGTTAATGAATTGAAAACCAATTATAGAAATAAGGATGGTTTGATGGATGTTGGTTATGATACCCAGAAAATAATTGAAATCAGGACCGACGGGTACAATCATGTAGTACCGATTGTAAATGTACTCACCACCTATTTGCTCTACCGGATGTCGGAGTGGGCAGCAATTCTGAAGGATAAAAATGCCGAAAGTTATCAAAGGGATGCTGAGAAGCTGAAGGGACTTATGAACTCCTGCCTTTGGAACGAAAAGGAGGGATGGTTCGATAACCTTTACCCCGACGGAACAAGGGAGACAATCTGGACTGATCACCTCTTCGATGCCCTTGGAACCGATTATTTATCGGGTAATCAGGTGAACAAACTTGTGAGTCATCTGCGGGAAGGGGTCTTCCTGGGAAAATTTGGGATCTACTCAATTGCCAGAAAGGATAGTGTTCACTGGGACCTCATCGATTCAGACTGGGGTGGTGGCGGCCAGTATGCGGGTATGCCTGGCCGCATCTCCCGTAACCTCTACAAACAGGGCTTTGCCGAAATGGGCTGGGATATCCTTAAACGGAATATGCGTTATATTGAATATTTCCCCTATCTCCCTCAAAACCCACGGACCGATGCCCCGATTCAGGACCGATCCTCGATGCCGGTTGAAATATCAGCAGGCGCGGGTATGGAGGCGATTATCTTTGGTACATTTGGGATCAGTATTGACAAGGATGTGCTCACAATTAAACCAAATACCCACGAAGAAATGGGGGAGACCACTCTTAGCGATTTTAAATTCCGGGGAAAATCATATAATATTCATATTGGAATGCGCAATTTTTCGGTTTACAGGGATGAGAAATTAGTGGCAACAAAGCCAATTGGGGAATCGATAGTATTTCCATAATTCTGAAATATTTTGCTTCCCAGAAAAGAACAGGATCTGAATTGAATAAAGGCACATTTAATAGTAATAAAATCTCTGTTTATTATGAATATCAGGTGTTTTCAAATTCGAATTATTTGGGGTTTAATATTTTTTATGCCTGGCTTAGTAGCCGGCCAAACTAGATTATTGTCACCTCAACCGAATATCCGGCAATGGGAGCAGATGAAATACGGAATGTTCATCCATTTCAATATGAACACCTTTGCCAGGGCCGAATATGACGATGGTAAAATGGCTGCTCAAAGCTTTAATCCCGCAAACCTCGATGTTGATCAGTGGATCAGGACAGCTAAAGATGCCGGGATGAAGTATGCCGTTCTCACTGCCAAACATACCGGTGGGTTCTGTTTGTGGGATAGCAAGGTGAGCTGGAAAGGTAAAGAATATGATTACGATATTGCCACAACGGGCTATCGAAAAGATATCGTTGCTCAATTTATGGCAAGTTGCCGGAAATTCGATATCAGGCCGGCCCTCTATTATTGTCTCTGGGATGATCATAACCAACCTGTTTCAACTAAAGAGGAATACTTCAAGCTGGTTAAGGATCAAATTACCGAACTGGCAACCAGATACAAAGGACTTGTCGAGATTTGGATTGATATTCCGTCAATTCTGGAACAGAAACAGCGTGCTGAATTATACCAAATCGTTAAACGTTGTCAACCCGATTGTCTGGTAACCTGCAATAACGGGTTTACGGACGGATCGGTTTTGGCAAATTTTCCTGCAGACATCACTAATGGCGAACGCACCTTGCCACCTGTTAAGGGACATGATCCGGTGAGGAAAGTTGACGGAAAAAATTATTATATCCCCATGGAGGTATGTCAGACGATAAACCAAAATTGGTTCTGGATGGAGGGAGATGTGACTAAATCGGTGCGGACACTTTACCACTGGTACAAGGAGTCCACCGGTCGTGGTGCAAATCTTCTTCTTGATGTTCCTCCTGATCTTACCGGAAGGATTCCCCAAAACCTTGTCGATCGTTTACTCGATTTGAAAAAGGTGATTGACCATCCTGATGAATTATCACCTTTTCAAACGCTAACCGGATACCAACCTGTAAAATCGTCAAGTATATCAGGCGACAGGGTTGAATACCTGCCCGAATATGCCGTTGATGAAGATCCAAATACCCGCTGGCTTGCTCAGGTGAATGATTCCCTTCCAACACTAACTGTTGACCTTGCCGGTTTCAAGCGATTTAATACAGTGACGCTTGTTGAACCTTATATTCCCCATATTGAAACCTTTGAACTTCAATATTTGCAGGGAGACCAGTGGAAAACTATTTTAATGGGTACCGGCATTGGCACTAAATTTACAAAGCAATTTCCAGCCGTCGAGAGCCGGATGGTTCGGTTGGTTGTGAAGCGTTTCAAAACCGGAGAGAACCGGTTTAATGTCCTCTCCTTTCCGGGTAAACCTCCGCCGCTTGAGGGGGTCACAATTTCCGAGTTCCAGGTTTATAATACGTCAGATGATGATGCTGAGTATCTGAATGCATATAAGGCGGGAAGGGAATATTACTTTTTACGGAGCGGAAATGCCAAAATGATTATCCAAGCCGATAAATCGGGAATGCTGCCCGCTTTTACCCGTTTGCTGTTTGATGCTGCTAATCCCGGTCAGTCGGCCCGGAAAGTAAATGCTTTAAATTATGTTCCGGGGAAGAATTTCTCGCAAACTGCCCTGAAATTAATCCTTGGTGAAGTTGCTTTTACTGCGTTAGGGCATAATTCAGCTTCAAAATGGATTAAAGTAAACAATAGACCCGCAGTCGAACTCAGCTGGTGGGCGGGGGGTGTCCGCGTCATTGAAACCCTTTCGGTTGCTGACACGCCTGAAACATTTTTGCATAAAATATCCCTAACCGCCAGTGATCTGGCAGGGAACGATACGTTACGAATCGGTGCCATTGACGGATATCCTGATTCGAAACCGATCCCCATTATAAAAGGGGAAACAATTTTAATAGAACGAAAATTCACTGTCCCGGACGTTCACCCTTCAGCTGGGATAAATAACTTCCAAAATCCATTGTCATCAATTTCAACCACTGATACCCTGGTAAACAAGCTTTTTCAAAATGCCTCTTTTGCCCTGCCGGGGATGGTGGCAGCGAACGGGCGTATGGATGCCGGTGTATTTGAATACGGAAACCAGTGGGTGAGGGATGGTTCAAATGTCGCAATGGGATTGATATACAGCGGGTCATTCGAAAATGCAAGAGGATTGCTCAACTATATTCTTTCGGAGCTGGTCTCTGATGAAGGAACAACGGTCATAGCCGGTGGATTTGATGAGCCTGACCGTGAAGAATTCGACCAGATGGGTGTCTTAATGAATTGTCTTAAACTCTATTCTGACTGGACCGGTGACAATTCCTTGCTCTCCGAATACCAAAAGAAAATTTTGATGCTGATTGAGCGGCCGCTGAATCCGGTTTTTCGCGATTCTACAGGAATGGTTCATAACCGCAGAGAATTCTGGGAGCGCACATTTAGCGACGGTTATGAAATGGCTTACCAAACCTATATGATCCAGGGATTAAGGGATGCAGCCGATCTTTCGGAGCAATTGGGTGTTCCTGGAAAAGCAGCCGGCTGGAGGAGGGAAGCTGACCGCTTTTTGAATGCAATGTTACATCATCCATCATTTTCATTAGTGGATCATAATGCTTTAATTAAGCGGCGAAATGTAGCCGGGGACATTGCCGATCTTACGCAGGGACGTGTAAATGCATATACCTATGATGCCCCTATTCAAACCGAATTTGCCCATCGTCTGAATCCGGATGCGACCTATGCAATCCCAATTTTACTGGGAATTATTGATCCCCAGTCTGCGTTAGCGCGAAATTCACTGGATAAGCTTGAGACAATCTGGAACGCCCGATGGAATATGGGCGGGTATGAACGGTACCACTCCAGTTCGCAGCTTGACCAGCCCGGCCCCTGGACCTTTGGAACAGCATTTATCGCCCGTGCTCAGCATGACGCCGGACTACTTGATCGCAGCCGCCGTTCACTTCAGTGGCTAAACGATATCCAGGGAGGAAATGCCGGCGCCTGGTTCGAAGAGCTCCCACTGAACCGCAGTCAGGTTCCTTTTTGCGGAATCGTCCCATGGACATCAGCCGAAGTTACCTCGTTTGTTGTCAGACATTGGCTGGGCGTAAAAGTATCGGGGGAATACCTGATTCTTCGGCCAAATCTGTTTCCGGCTGGCCAAACAGTATCTGCTGACCTTCGATATAGGAGTGGAAGGTTGAAAATTGAAATTAACGCAGAGCGCGGAAAAGAGATTATCAAAGTAAATGGAAATGTAGTAAGTCAGGATAATGATGGATTATTTAAAATTCCTGTTACTAATTTTTAAAAACAATTGTATGAATAAAGCCCTGATTATTTCATTTATTTTTACCCTGTCTCTCTCTATCACAGGTTATGGTCAGATTGTGATTAAAAATATTGAACAGACACCTTTTTTTCAAAAGAAAAAGGGAAATGAACCTTTAAAGCAACTGGTATATGTTTCAATATCAAATAATTTGAAGGAAGGAAATTTTCAATTAGTTGTTAAAAATGGTACTCAATTGGTTCATTTGGAACAATTGAAATCTTTGCCTGGCGGTGACAGTAAAAATGAGATTTTCATTCCGGAACAAGAAGTTACAACCGATATCCAATTTAGTATTTTATCCGACGACAGCAAGGTATTGGATACTAAGATCGTTGCCTGGAAGCCTCAAAAGAAATGGAAAATTTATCATGTTGCCTATTCGCATCACGACATGGGATATGCCGATTATTTCCATTTAATGAGACGGGATGTTCGTGAATTGGGGATTGAACTGGCACTGGATTATTGCAAACTCACAGATGGGTGGGATAAGGAGAGTCAGTACCGCTGGACGGTTGAGACTTCGGAACCTATGGCCCGGTGGATCCGCAATGCACCAAAGGAAAAGGTTGAGGAGCTCCTTGCCCGCATTAATGAGGGGCGCATCGAACTTGGAGCCATACATAACTCAGCCAATGTTGAGATGCTGAATGCCGAGTTCTTAGCCCGATTATTCTATACGCCCAACCGATATATCGTTGATATGTTGGAGATCGAGCCGCGAAAATTGGCTTTGCTCGATGATGTTGAAGGATTACCACGCTCTTTGCCGCTTTATACAAAGGAGGCAGGGTTGAAGTATTTCTTCCATGGACGGAATAACGGGGAGGATCAAATGAGGCCCGCATCGTCCAACGCGTTTTATAAGTGGCTTTCACCCGACAATGATAAAGATAATATGACCTGGTTTCAGACCACTCACTATCACTGCAGTATCCATTCGGGTGATTTTTCCGAGGGGAAAATGTCTGTAGTACAGGATATTCTGAAGAGTTATGAAGAGAAAAAATGGCCGTTGAATTGTGTGATGTTCAAGGAGTGCTGGGACTTCAGCCTTCCGGTATTTGATAATTCAATCCTGATAAATAACTGGAATAAAAAATGGGAGTATCCCAAGGTTATCAATGCCACGATGACAATGTTCTTTGAAGATGGCACTTCCCAATTGAAACCTGATAATACCTTCGTTTTTGATAAAGACGCTCCAAATTCATGGGTTGATGAGCATTATGCCGATTTTAAATCAGCTTCGCAGGCACGCCTGCTAAGCAATAAACTTGTCGAAGTTGAATCTTTTGGAGCTGTTGCATCGGCTTCCGGAGCTAAAGGCTCAATCTGGGAGGACGTGTGGGCCGGGTACAACAATCTTTTGAATTTCGATGAACATACAATGGGAGCCTATTCTGAGGGATTGGTGCAGGCCCCTTCAACTTTAAAAAATTCCGAAGCAAGCCTGGAATGTTATTATGAAACCGAGTATTCGATGCACGGCGCCTTTGTTACCGATGCAAAAACTTACATCGATAAGGCTAAAGAAAAGGTAAACCGGCAATTTGACGGCTTGATCAAAACCAACGGCGACAGTACTCTGGCCGTTTTCAACCCGCTTGCCTTTGAGCGGTCTGATGTTGTCCGGCTGCAAAATATGTCCGGTGAATTTCAGTTAACTGATAATGTCACGGGTAAAATTGTTCCTACCCAAAAGTTGCCCGATAATTCAATAGCATTTGTCGCAACTAATATTCCATCAATGGGTTATAAAACGTATAAAATAGTGAAAGATAAACTGGCTCCTCCATTATCCCCTATGATGGCTAAAACTTCCACACTTGAAAACCGGTTCTACAAAGTTTTATTCGACACTAAAAGCGGAGCTGTTTCCAGTATCTGGGATAAGGAATTGAAGAAAGAGCTGGTTGATCCTAAAGCAAACTATAAACTCGGTGAATATCTATATAATTATGTGGACGAAAAGGAGAAGGATTATCGCGCCGAATCTGCCACGCTCACCGCTTCAAAAGGGAACGTTTCGGAGGTTATGGTTGCCAAAATAAAGGCCAAAGGGGTGAGGGAGATGGAGCAAACGATCATTCTGTATAACGAGATTAAACGTATTGATTTTGTAGTTACCATGGATAAATCTCCATCCATGCGACGCCACGAAGATTACAAAACCTACACTTTTTGGGGAAAGGAGTCGGTGTTTTTCGCTTTCCCCTTCAATGTCCCCGGATTCACAATACATCATGACCTGCCCGGAACAGTTGTGGAACCGATAGCTGATCAAAGCGAAGGCTCAACTACCAGTCATTACGGAATTCAGAGTTTCTCTGATATCTCAGGCAACGATTTTGGAATTACACTGGCAACTGCTGAATGCGGTTTGATTGAATATGGTTATCCGCGGCACTCTCAACTTTGGGTAAACGAATCCTTTCTCAAAAAACCTGAGAAAAGCTATATGTTTCTTTATCCGATGAATAACTGGTTCGGCACGAATATTCAGGTCGATCAGCGCGGAAAACATAATCTAACCTGGAGCATTTCAAGTCATTCGGGTAATTGGATCGATGGTAAGGCCTACATAAGCGGAGCCGAGATATCCCATCCGTTATATGCCCGGTTTCTGCCTAAATCAAACAGTTCAGGAACGATGCCTTCCGATGAGTTTGGTTTCCTGAAAATAGACAAACCGAACGTCTCGGTTAGTACCTTTAAGCCTGCAGAAATGAATGGCAGCGGCTACATTCTGCGCGTTAACGAGGTATGTGGTCAGTCAACTGAAGTTACCATAAAATTACCGTTTCTGGAAAAAATTGAAAAGGCTGAAGAGACCAATCTTATTGAAGTTAACAGGGGAATTCCGGTTAAGGTTGATGGGAATTCGTTAACCTTCACGATAAACGGGTTTGGGCTCAAGACAATAAGGATACTTGGAAAAAATCAGGCGAATGCAGTTCAGGGTTTCAGTGCAAATGCAGTTGCCGATATGCAGGTTGATATGAAGTGGAAGAAAAATCCTGGTAATGTAATCTATTATAACATCTATCGTGATGAATTGCCCGGGTTTAAACCAAACCTGCGTAACCGGGTTGGGAAAGCTGAAACGAGTTGTTTTTCTGATGTTCCTCAAACAAAATCTTTCGGCTGGGGAACCAGACTGGAGCCAAATACAACCTACTATTATAAAGTTTGCGCTGTTGATAACCTGAATAATGAGGGACCTGCTTCAAACGTTGTGAAAGTAACTACCCCGGCATCATCTGTTGCGAATTCGACGCCCTCCAGGGTATTGGGAATCAGGGGATACCTGGTATCAAACGTTGGTCATAACCGGTTTGCTGCACTTTGGTTCCACTCAAATCCTGAATCTGATGTGAAAACGTATCGTATTTTTAAGAGTCTAAAGAGTGATTTCAAACCTGAAAAGGCCGATTCTTATGAGGATCTTGATGTCTCACAGGTTTTTAAACATACCACACCACATGGATTTAAAACGCTCTACAGAAAATTAAACGAGTACGATGCCCAGGTTTATACCGATGAAAGCGTTGAAAATGGCAAAACTTATTATTACAAAGTTGTTGCCATAGACAATATGGGTAAGGCAGGCGAGGCTTCCAATGAAGTGACAGTTACCATTGAACCCGATAATTTCCCCGATGTTCAGGCTCAGTCGACTTTTGAATCCAATATCGCTTTTAAGGCGCTTGACGGATCTGATGAGCCCGATTTTTCATGGATTTCGGCAAAATATGGCGGAGGATCCAAAAGTCAGCCAGCCGATATCTGGTGGAGCGCCAGATTTCGTCAGCCTGTAAAATTGAAAGGGCTGATGATAGTGAACGATAAGCGTGATTCAATTCCGCTGCCAAAGAATTACACGATTGAATTATTTGAAGATGGGAAATGGAATCCTTTTAAAACTGTGAATATTGGAAATGAAAGGAAAAATAGTGTGCATTTCGAATCAATAAGGGAGGTTGAGGGGGTGCGGATTTCCGTAAAGGGAGCCGATCTGCCGACATCTTCAAACCCTGATCTCGACGGGTTTGTCCGTCTGAGTGAGGTGAAGATAATTAATCTGAATAATGAGGTCGTTCCTTATCGGGGAATACTGACAAACAATTAAATTTAATACGTGCGTTTATTATGAAAAAATACGTTTGGTCATTACTGTTTACACTCTTAATTAG
>CAIXCY010000232.1 GCA_903918045.1 uncultured Bacteroidia bacterium | reverse complement strand
GGAGACAATACGGTCACCAGCCTGTAAAGGCATGTGCTCCTGAGCATAGTTAAGATTTGAAAGCAAGCTGCGGGCAGGAATCATAACACCCTTGGTAAAACCTGAAGTGCCGCTGGTATATGAAATAATACTCAGATCTTCCCTATCATATTCGGTGAGTTCAAAGTCCTCAGGAGCGCATTTCACAGCATATTGAACCGACATGCACTTTTCCCAAAGCGCCTTATCTCCGGGAACAATGAATGACAGTGCAGAGAAGTTGGAAAGACTAACGACTCCCCTAATTCCAGGGATTTTTTCAATCGTAAGTTTTTCAAAAAGGTTCTCGGCCGCAAACAGGAAGGTTGCCTCAGAATGATTGAGTATATGAAGAATATCCTCCGGATTAAAATCGGGTAATAGGGGGACAATCACCCCTCCATAACCTGAAATAGCCAAAAAAGTGATCGCCCAATTAGATGAATTGCGTCCAAGTATTGCGATCTTGTCACCTTTGTTGATTCCACTTTCCCGGAAATACCGGTGAATCTGATGAATAATTTGCGCCGCTTCACCATAGGTGGTCGTTGCTCCCTGGAAATCGGAAAAAGCAGGTAAAGACCAATTCTTCCTAAATCCTTGGGTAAAGATCCGGTTTAGTTTATCGTGCTTCATAGGTTCCAAATATTTCTGGTTTTCAATAGCACGAAAGTATGGAATTTTCTCTCAATTAGTGTATTAATCCTTCCTCTAAAAATCAGTACTCCCAATCCCCTTTTTCGGATCACAAAACAAATTATTTCTCCCGATATTTCTCTAATTTCCAGAATAATTAATTACTTGTTTTGATAGTTATATAGATTTTGGTATAAATGTCGGGAAGGACTCTCCTTGAAATCAGCAAAATAACGACTGATTAGTTCATATAACCTTGGATCGTATATTTTCAGTTCTTCACGTGTATTGATTTGATTGTGTTTCCCATCTGGTCTGGCGACTTCTGCATTCACATTGAACCAGTCCTGGACCCCTTCGGCCCAGTATTCATAAATATCGGTGCGGGCATAAGTATCTTTATATTTTCCCTCCGCTTCGGCCATTTTCAGATAACGATCGAGTGTGCTGTTGATTGTTGTATCGACCTGAATAATCCCAATCAGGTGAATGGAATGGGCAAATTCGTGGATCAGAATATCTTCGGCATGGTATTTATCGATCTGATAAGCCATCAGGTTCTCCTCGGCACAGGTTGTTAAAGGAAGCTGAAGATCTCCACCCAGACCTCTGGCCCGGACGTCCCAGTTCAGCGTAGTGTCGGCCGCCAGATGGGCATGCTCCGGAATATTTGTGGTCCCTTCATAACGTGCCATTACCGAAACGCGTGTTTTTATATTAACCATAGCTTCAAGAACATTTTCGGGCAGACTATTGGTCATAAACTTTACAATTTTCCAGGCCTGAACCATCGCGCTGTCGGGGACCCTCCACGAACTGGTTATCGCGATTCCATTGGCAATGAGGTATTTTTTATAAAACCGGTTCAAGTGTAGCGAATCGGGAGGAGTTGTGATAACGGGCGGCTTACCCATTGCCTCTTCTTTCACAGGAGGGGTGGCTCGGGCCAGCGTTACTTCCCCTGCAGTCATCAGCATCACAAGCAGCGTAAATATTACTAATTTATAAAGCAAACTTTGCAATTGTACCGATCTCTCTTTTCTCATAATTTTTAAATTAGGTATCGTGACTTCACCAGATTATTGTTTAAGGGCATTTCGATCCGGTGCCGGCTGGTTATAAAAGGTTTTGACGAAAAAATCTCTCCTTTTTTGTTCACCGTATTCCCCACCAAGGGTATGATTACTCCCCGGAAGAACCACCAGTTCGAACTCTTTTTTTGCATTGATCAGCGCATTGACTACCTGCAT
>CAIXCY010000231.1 GCA_903918045.1 uncultured Bacteroidia bacterium | reverse complement strand
TTCGCCCTTGTTATTGCGACAAGATGTGGGTGCTTTATGGGAAAATTTCATGATTAGTGAACGAGTTAAATTTAATTCATACAATAGAAACTTTTGTAAAATATATTTTTGGAGGACAAATACACAGCAAGAAATCGATTTGTTGGAAGAAAAAGATGGTTTATTGAGTGCTTTTGAGTTTAAGTGGAATCAGAAAAGACAAGTTACTCTTCCGAAGTCCTTTTCAGAGGCATACCCCAACCACCGCTTTGATTTGATTACATCCATGAATTATCTGAATTTTTTGACCAATGAAAACTAAATCCGTTAATTTCTTTAGAACCACCAAAATTGCCGGTAAAGCACTTTTATTCGTATTGGTTCTGACCATTCATCCGGCAAAAGCCCAGGTAACATATAATGCAGCGAATGAACTTCGCGAAGCACACATGGGAGTAGAGCGGGTAGCCAGATATTACCTTCCTGCTTATTCGAACAGGGCGGGAAGTAATAATGAAATCCGCTGGGTTCAGATTGACCTCGGCAGCGAACAACCGATCGACGGAATAAAGTTATTGCCCGGAGCTCAGGGGTGGGGTCCTGCATCCGGAGGATTTCCTTCGCACTTTAGAATTGAGGTTTCAAATGATTCAACCTTCAGGCACTCCATCATGTATGAAGATTGGACATTAAAAGAAGATTTTCCAAATCCGGATGATGCCGTTTGTACCTTTGCCTCAAAGGAAGTGAAAGGACGATATGTCCGGTTTACAGCCACATCTCTCCGGGACAATAAGCTGGCAATGACTAAGATCATTGTCCTTTCAGCAGGCAAGGATATTGCAGAGGGATGCAAGGCCACTGAATCAAATCCCAAAAATGACTCTAATGTAGCATTACTTACTCGTGCGCTGCGTCCTCAGGGTGAATATGTGGTAACCAATAATCCCGGAAATGTGATGCTGGAAGGAACATGGAAACCCGTTTCCTATAAGGCTCAAACTCCAATGGGAGGGGTTCAGCTGGGTGAAGGGTTGTTTAAAACAACCATGGAGAATAACATCAACTACCTGATGAATTCGTTTACCTTCGATCAGCTGGTCCGCAATTTTCGGGTCAAAGGTGGATTTCCTGTGGAACCGCTCGAAGAACGGTTTAAAAATATGTGGTTTCAGATTCTTCCCGGTTCGGAGGCAGCCCGCTTCTTAACAGGTGCGGGCAATACGCTTCGTTGGATCGAGGATGCCGGTTTGCGTAAACGAATGGATGATATTGTGGATGTGATCGAGCAGTGTAAAGAGCCCGATGGGTACCTGATGGCATTCCCAAAACACGCGATATTCGACCACGAAAATGGAGCATATACCCGGTCGTGGGTTTCACAGGGTCTTATTGAAGCCGGATATGCGGGGAATAAAAAGGCATTTCCACTGTTGCGGGGATTTTATGACTGGTTCGATAATTGTGAATATCTTCCCGAGATGTTGCGCCGGGTGCGGCAGGGCACTCAGGGAATAATTCCCATTACACGAACCTATTTTACACCTGTTGGAAAGCCCAAAGATATCCAGGTCG
>CAIXCY010000230.1 GCA_903918045.1 uncultured Bacteroidia bacterium | reverse complement strand
GCCAATACTCCCCTCTCCCATCTCTCTAGTAATTAATTAGTTTGTCTTTGCGAGGAGCTCGTTAATGATTTTTCTTGCAATGAAAAATATTATGAGCGACGAAGCAATCTCCTATTTAGAAAAGCCTGACTTTGATCGATCCTCTAATTTTGAAGAATATGTCATAGTCAGTCTCTCATTTCATAATATACTGGCTTTATTTAATTCTTCTTATCCAGACTCTTGTAAAACAGATCCTTTGCCTCGACCCTCATTCCAGGATTATGCCCCTGAATAGCAAAATGACCGCTCTGGTAGTCACTGTCATCATAGGTCATTACTAATTTGTCATTAATCCAGAACTGGATATGGGAACCCACCGCCTTAATGTGATAGTTGAACCACTCTCCATCCTTTGTCAATAATTCGGTAGCCTTACCTGTTGGCTTTCCCGGTTTCCACAGCCATCCGGTGTAAGCATCCTGACTATTGCAGATCTGTGCCTCATAACCCCGCGGGAAACCATCGGGTTTATCCTCGGGAGGATTTGCACGGAAATAGAATCCACTGTTTGGCTTCGAGCCAATATCGGTGATCTTAAAGGTTCCCTTTGCCTCAAAATCGGTGCAAATAGCATCCGTATAAATATGTCCCATTCCACCCTCGCCAACCAGAATACCATCTTTGACGGCCCAGGTTGCCTTTCCTTTTACAAACCAACCTGTGAGATCTTTACCATTAAACAGGGAGACCCACTTTGGTTTGGCCTCAACGAGTCCGCTCAAACCAATCATCAATGCGATGAATAATAAACCAGCAGTTTTTTTCATGATTTAAAATTTTAATTTAGTTACATATTCCAAAGAGGTTATATCAAAAGTGGGAAATTTAACCGCAGAGAATCGCAGAGAATCGCAAAGCCCTAAATTACAGAAAATATCTCTGCGAAACTTCGCGCCTTTTCTGCGTATCTCAGCGGTAAAAAGACTTTTGATACAACCTTGGTATCATTATAGAAAATTAGCTCAACCAGATATATAAAAATAGTGTGATTGAAGCCAGTACACCCCAATGCAATCTCCAGTCGGTGATCCCTTCGAATTTGGAGATCCCCTTTGCATAGTTGATTGTTGTTTTCTCAAGCTTGTCGGGTGCTGTTTTTTCTGTGAAGGCCGAAACGGCAAATAAGAGACCGGTAATCAACATTTCTGCCCACAGTCCGCGATAACCAAAGTTTGTAGTCAGCGGAAAGTGAAGAAGCGGAAAAACTACTTTTGCAGTTGCCGGGGCAAGTAACTGATCAATCACGAAGATTGCTGAGAGAATAACTCCAAATATTACAGAAACACCTGCACCCTTAAGTGTGACTTTTTTGCTCACAATACCAAAGAATATTGCCGGAAAAACTGGAATTACCAGATAGGCCGAAATTGTCTGAAGATATTTGTACAACCCCTCTTCGTTCTTATAAACCAGCCATGCCGCTCCCATTCCTAAAATTGCAACGATCATAATGACGAACCGACCAAATCGTACCTGCTTCTTTTCAGGGACATTGGGGCGGAATTCAAGAAGAAAATCGCGAACCACCAGCGTTGAAACCGAATTCAATACAGCAATCGTAGAAGATACCAGTGCTGCCATCAGCGATGCCAATAAAAGTCCTCTCAATCCTGTAGGAAGCAGCTTATTCAATAACAGGACAAAGGTTTGTTTGGTAGCCTCACCCTGCAATTCACCAGGAAATAAAGCATACGCAATAACACCAGGCAGGGCAAAAATAAATATCGGAGTAAGCTTCAATAATACAGCAAACATTGCTCCCCACCGGGCGTGGTGAATATCCCTGGCTGCCAATCCGCGCTGCACATTCACCTGATCGATACCCCAATAGAATATCCCTGCATAAAAGGCGGTTGCGAGAATTCCCCAGAATGGATAAACAGGATCGTCATAAGGCTTGGCTATAGACATCATATTAGGGACTTTGGTCATCAGTCCATCCCATCCTCCCACTTTATCGAGACCGATAAATAGCATAATTGATGTGCCACCAAGCATAATTACAACCTGAATCACATCGGTATAAGCAACGGCAGTAAACCCGCCCAGCATCGTAAAGAGTGCGACTGCCATCCCAACAATCAGTACTGTAGTCATCACATTCCACCCCAGGATACTGTTCAAAACCAGTGCACCCGCAAACAAGGTGAAGGCAAGTTTTGTCATGATACTGATCACAAGCATTAACCCCGAAAAAAGGGTTCTGGCACGCCGGTTATAGCGCAACTCGAGAAATTCAGGAATTGTAAAGATTTTGTTTTTAATGTAATAGGGATACAGGATTGCGCAGGCAAATCCCAGTGTAATTGCGCAGGTCAATTCAACAGAACCGGCAGAGAGGCCATAACGATAGGAGTCGCCCGATAACCCCACCAGGTGCTCTGCTCCAATGTTGGTTGCAAACATCGATGCGCCCACAATAGGCCATTTCATCGACCGCCCTCCAAGGAAGAAATTGGAACTGTTTTGTCCCGCTTTTTTGCGATAGGCCATATATAGCCCAAAAGAGAGGCTTCCGACCACGACTAAAGACAAGACAATCCAGTCCAGGATAGTTAGTGTTAAATTCATCTTTTGTTAGTTAAAGTAAAATGTTAGTCAAATCTTAGATAATTCAGCCTCTCAAGAGCTCTGAGATTATCCGTATTGGTTGATCTGGTGGCCTTAATTCAATGTCTTGATAATTTTATCCAGTCGGATGATGCTCTGAATCATTGCCCTGACAGTATGGTAGTTGATCTTCCACGAATGGCCCATGTGTGTCCAGATTGGTTCACCCTTGCGCGAAAGCAACGGATACCACTCTCCTACCCCTTTGTTCACAACTTTATCGAGGACAAAGCGGTGGACATTTGTATACGCATCCAAATATTTTTTGTCTTCAAACATAATTACACCATCCAGTAGTCCGATCAATGCCTCGGCTTGTTGCCAGAACTCTTTCTCCTTATCATAGACACCCCCCGAATGTGGACCTTCAACAAAAACTCCCCCAAATTCCCAGTCAATACCATTATCAACGGTATGATCGAAGATGATCCTGAAAAGACCGGAATATGATTTGGGATCAATTTTGAGGATTTTCAGAGCGTGAATCAACAAATGAGCAAATTCGGCATTGTGTCCATAACAGGTATTGTCCGTGGCATTTCCTTTCTGACCCTCTTCCGAAAACCTGTCCCATCCCCAGATAATGTCAAACTTAATCTGCGGTGCAACGGTCCAATCTTTAAAGAACTGCGGGATACCGGTTTTGTAAACAGGATGAATGATTCTGTGGATCAGTAAATCGATATCTTCGAGCAATTTACGACGGTGAACATCCTTGCCTGTGCATTCATAAAGGGTTGTATACGCCTCCATCAGATGCATGTGAACATCCAGTGTTTTACGATCTCCACCCTGGCTTCCGGGACCACACAGAGTCCAGTCGCGGTGGAACATCTCCCAGTAACCACCGTACATTGTGTCGGTACAATATTTCTGAAGCAGGTCGAAAATCTTTTCTGCATATTCAATACCCCTTTGATCTCCGGTTGCGAGGGTATATTCGCTGAGTGAGTAGATCGCAAAACTATGTCCATAGATAATTTTCTGATCAATTTTGACATTACCCTGGCGATCCATCATCCAGAAGAAACCGCCATGTTCCTGATCCCACATCTTGTTGATGAGAAAATCTACTCCATGGCTTGCCATTGCGGCGTATGCTCCTCCCCCGTAACCGGCACGATGTGCGGATGAGATCGTAAAGAGGCAGCGGGTTTGGGCGATGAGTGATTTTTCATCTTCGCCTGTATCGTTTCCTTCTTTATCAAAATGGGTGATGTAGCCACCATTGGCTGTGTCAATCATCCTGGCAGTCCAGAATGGAAGAAGCTCGTTAACCAGGTGATTTTCGGCCTCCTGTTTTAATTCGATAAGTTCTTCTTTGTTCATAATATGGCAGTTTATGTTTTCTAATTCAATATTTGTTAAAATTATGTCACCCCTTCGGGGTTTGGAGTAGCGATAAGATTATCTGTGTTGCTATAATCAGGTCACCCCTTCGGGGTTAGGAACATCGTGCTGAAGAACATTTCTCATTAGCAAATTTTTACATTATCGAATTGTCGAATTAGCAAATTGTCGAATTAAGCTTTTGATAGATAGCCAGCAAAAAGTCGCGGTTATCGGCAGTCAGATAATGCATCTCTCCCCCCATACGGTTGAAGGTTTTGCAATAACGGAGATAATAACCGGGGTTATCCATTGGTGGTTCTCCATCCTTGTTCCAGTCCCATTCCGATTTTGCAAGGTCAACAATCAGCATAAAATGGTTGTCAATATGACCACCCTGCTGGATAATGAGGTTTTGTGACATCGACAATGCTTTTTCGAAGATCATCGGCGACATAACTGCAGAACCAATTGACATGTAAACACCATAATCGAGGTTGCTGACACTCTTTGCAAAACTCAGAAAATCGTTCTGAGCCACCCGGCCGATCGCAGCCCCATGATTCATTGGATGGTTATAGATAATATCATGACCAAACATCGGGTGCCCGGTAAACGGAATACCCAATTCAAAAGCCTTTGCCTGAACTGAATATTTCTTATATGGATGAGGAATGACCATATAACCGGCCGGCAATTCGAATTTTTGAATCACCCCGGCAAGATCAGCCGCAGCTGCAGCCTGATCAGGATTTGTTTTGACATTCTGAATGACCTCCTCCTGTAAAACAGAGATTTCAGGGATCTGTAATCCTTCGAGTGAAATCATTTTACCAACCGATTCGCCATATCCCAGACCTTCGTATGCTCCGACGATCAAAGCGAGATTGATATTAAAACCGGTATGGTCCCAGATTCCAAACTGTCCAAGTTCTACGTTTTCACGCACATCCTCGCTTGATTTTCCCTGGAAGGCGAACTCCCAGTCATGGATTATTCCGGCGCCATTGGTCGAGAGGTGGGTTACCCAACCCTCTTCCATCAAGGCTATCAGGGTAGGTGCCATTCCGTTTTTAATTGTATGTGCACCGAAAGTAAGCATTCGGGAACGCCCACCCTCGCGGGCCAGCCGGATTCGCTCTGCGGTTTTCTCAATCAGGCTCACCCCTAATTCAGAGAGGTGTGCCGGTTTCTGATCAACCGGGACATGATCCTTTTCGATATAAACCTTGTTTTTCCTGTCAGCCAGTTTTTTTACAGCCAGCCGGTCGCGGTCCAATTTTGGGTAAGGCATAACTTATGATTTAATATTCAATAAACTAAGCAATTGTGATAACTGGGAAAAGTCAGGGATGATTACATCAGCCCCCGCCTTGATCAATCGGGTCCGTTTGCTTTCGTTTAGCCCGTAGCGACGCAGTTCGTTGCTGGCAACTCCGATTGAAATTCCACCCCGTTTATTAGTCTCACGCATCTCGACCGGTCCGTCACCAAAGGTGGCAACCTTACCCAGGGCAGATTCGCCGATTGAATCGAGGATACGATCCAAAACGATTTTCTTGGCCTCTTTGGTAATGTCGCCGACTGCACCGTAGATACGACCCTCGAAGAGGTGATCATAACCTAATACTTTTGCCTCGCTCTTCACATCAGCTTCGTCGGTTCCGCTGGCAAGGTAAAGTTTTACCCCTGCAGCATGAAGTTTCTCAAGAAATAAAACAGCATTTTTAAGTGTGAAATCTTCGAGTGAGAGTTCCCCGTTTGCATATTTCAATTCGCGCTCTTTAACCATGATCAGCAACTCGTCGTTGTAAATCTGTTTGTACCCAAATTCATCGAGGATTTTATCTTCAGGAACACAACCGAATTCACGGATCAGTTCAATCAACCCTTTCATCTGAACGAGGGTCTGAATTCCGGTCGTCTTATCGATAAACTCATCGGAGCGCTCCTTCACTTTCTGATATAATGCTTCATCTGCCTCCAGATATTTTTCGCCTAATATAGCCTTGATCATCATGGGAGCCATAATCAGTTCCCAACCTTCACGCAACGTGGAAATCGTACCATCATGATCAAAAATTGCATGTTCAATCTGTGGCTGATGCTCCCATTTATTGACAACCTCAATTTCAGTGCCCGGAATATATTTGGCATGCCGTTTATCTTCAGCAAGTTCTGACGCGAAGATATAATCAGGATCTGCCCCGATAGCCAGGATCTCTTCAGGGGTGGCAGTTCCACACTGGAAAAGTTTCTGAACTGTGACACCTGCAACAAATGAACCTACCTGAGCGGCAATATTCATCGAATAGCCGGCAGCCAAGGATGAGGCAGCGCCGGCGAGATAGCTGTCTCCAGCACCAACTGTATCAACCTTTGAAAGGATCATCAGTCCCGGAATTTCGGAAATACCATTCTCGTCTATTGTCAATGAACCTTTACTACCTCTGGTGATAAAAAGTGGTTTTTGGTAACGTTTGTACAGTTCATTGGCTGAAGCGACAATTTCAGAATAAAGAACCACCTCATCGGGTTTCTTATCCATTCCACACAACCGTGCAGCTTCGGTATCATTCATTTTGCGGATCGCTCCGGTATAATAATCGTTGAAGTTACGGCTATCTACGATAAATGTTTTTTGAGGAAATTGTGCAATTACCTCAACCAGTCTTTTCTTAAAATAGTCGATATGGATACCTGAAGGGACCTGTTGATTGATAATAACAATATCTACTTCCGGAATCTCCTTAACCAGACTGGCAATTAAACGGTCAGCTGTTTCGATGGATAACTGGTTATAGTTACCAAAGTCAACCCGGTTTAACTCCTTATCATCAATATAAGGTTTTGCATAGGCATGGGTATACCAATTCTCTTCCTGGATCAGCAGGTTTCGGGGCTCAATTCCTGTTGCTTTCATTACGCGGACCATCTCGGCGCCGAATGGATCGGTCCCGATTACCCCGAAAGCGCGGATATCCTTGATATTCATAGCTGCCAGGTTATTGGTCACGTTACCGGCTCCACCCAGTGAATATTTTTGAGTTCTAACGGGACGGGTTGCCTGATTCGTCTCAACGGAGATTTCACTCATCGCCTCATCAATAAACCAATAGGCATCGAGGCAGAAATCACCGATTACGGCAATCTTTACAGCGCTGATATCCTGGAGGATTTTTTGCAATTGTTCTTTTTTCATTTCGGTTTTTGTTTTTATATTATAATATATCAATACTTTACATTTAAATAACGCTACTATAACTTTGCAGAAAGAGTAGTACACTTTTCGGAAGGCATATTGTACTTTTCAGAAGCTCTCCAGCATCTTACAGAAGGCTCATTACACCTTTCAGAAGATACATTGCACTTTTCAGAGAGCACCTAATACTTTTCAGAAGACACATTGCACTTTTCAGAAGGTCATCCACACTTTTCAGAAAGCACCAAATACTTTTCAGAAGGTACATTGCACTTTTCAGAGAGCATATTATACTTTTCAGAAGATACATTTCACTTTGCGGAAGGCACAGCCCATTTTTCATTCTTCATTTTTAATTCTTCATTTTTCATTCTTCCCTGCAATCGGAAACATATAAATTGCAACATCTCCCGGCTCAACCTCGGTTGCATTTGCATAATCGTTCGCGGCGATTAATGTGCCGTCTTTCAGTACTTTTTTCACTGTATCATCTGTCGAAATAATAAGTTTCATTGTATTTTTAAAATCGCGGTTGACAATCACCATGAAGGTGTTCTTTCCGTTTTCAAGAACTGAAACTACAGCTCCTTCACCTATTGTTTCAAGAAGTTTGATTGGTGCAGGAAGTTCCACAAGTCGTTTAGTTTCATTAGGGATAGTCAGTCCGGTCTGAGCAACAGAGATAACCTTTGCCCCCAAGAATACCCCTGAAAGTTGCTGTATTTCATTGCTAACTTTCTGAAGGCGATCGTAAACCACAGTTCGTTTACCCTGCGCATCGAGTGGGGATCCAAAGCCGCGGAAGCTCCAGTACTCAATTCCCTGAGCGCCGTATGCAAGGTCAGCATAAATCTGCAACCTCAGGGAGGCGAGGGTTGGAATATCGTGTACAAAAGTTTTTTCAGGTTTATAGCTGAAATAAAGCTGGTAAAAATCATTTAAAGAGGGCTGAACAGCATCATCCGAGTAAGCAAGATAGGAGGTGGTCAATGCAAAAGCCCAGAAAGGTCTCCCCTCGGTCCTGTATTTATTGGCATAGAATTCAAGGTTCTCAAACCACCGGGGGTGTAATCCGCCATCCACTACAGGATAGAAATCGAATGAAATATATGGAGCAGGGAATAGTTTATCAAAAGTGTCAATATATTCTTTATAATCTTTTGTGCCAAATTTACTTCGGTTTGAATTAATATCCGGCAAGAGATTAACAAAACAATAATGCTTAGAGTCGACACTTTGAACTCGTTTCTGCCAGTCGGCCAGCTCCTGAAACTGTGACTTAAATGGCTCATCAGAGAGGAAATAACCTTCCAGTGCCGGGTGATTTTTGAATCGGTTTGCAATTTTTTCAGGATCGGTTTTAAGTTCAGGACAGCTGATCATCAGTTTAACACCTGCTTTTGAGGCTGCATCGAGAGCTGTTGCGATCGCATCTGCGCCTGAGAAAAATGCAATATCGATATTCACACCGACATCTTTGAGCTTCTTATAACTTGCGACAGAGACCTCCGTCTGGGCTATTCCTCCCCACGACATCACTGGAATCACCCCTGTTTGTTTGATCTTTTCCTGAGACATTACTTGTCCAACCGAGGCAATGACAAGCATTACAATTATTATAATGTTTTTCATTGTTTTCTATTTTTTAGTGGGAAACATATAAATTGCAACATCTCCCGGCTCTATTTCCGTCGTATTCGAGTAAACGGAAGCCTTCACAGTTGAACCATCCTTAAGCACTTTTTTCAACGACTCATCTCCCTGTATAATAATTGGAAGGTTCTTGTTAAGGTCGCGGTTGACCACCATAAAAAAAGTATTCGCTCCATTTTCAAGGATCGAAACCACTGCTCCGCTTCCCTCAGTCTCAAAAACCTTTATTGCAGACGGAAGCGAGGTTAACTGAGAAGTCCCTTTTGGAATAACCACTCCGGTATGTCTGACAGCGACCACCTTTGCCCCGACAAAAACACCTGCCAGATTCTGGATCTCATTGTTCACCGCTTTAATCCGGTCATAGACCAAAGTTCGTTTACCGTCCAGGCCAATTGGGGCGCAACGCAATCCGGGTGACATCCAGTAAGCCCAGAACTCAAGCCCTTGAGCGCCGTATGCCAGATTGCTGTATAATTGCAGCCTAAGTGCTGCAATCGTCGGAACAGGATGAAGTTCATTGTAGGAACTCGCCAGTCCGAATGCCCAGAATGGCTTATTCAGTTTCTTTGCTTCTACAGAAAACACTTCCAGACCGGCGTACCAGCTTTCGTGGATGCCCTCTGTAAGGATCGGGTAAAAATCGAAAGAGAGGAGCTGTGAAGGAACTTCATTTGCGAATGTGGAGACATATTCAGCATATGAAGCCGTTCCAAGAGCTTCTGATTTCGTGGTGTTGATACTTGAAATCAAATTCACGAAACAGAAATGCTTTTTATCGAAAGCTTCAATTTTTTTGGCCCAGGCAGCAAGTTCGGCAAAATCTTTCCGCACGGGTTCATCTCTCAGAAAATAACCTGCAAGGGCGGGATGGTTCATAAACCGTTTTACGGTAGTTTCCGGATCGCTCTTTAGTTCGGGGCATGAGGTGACCATTTTAATTCCGACCTGCAGAGCCAGATCCAATGCCTTTTGCATTGCATCGGCACTCGGATAATTTGATAAATTCACATTAATCCCCATATCCTTTAACTCCCTGAATCGTTCCAGGTTAGTTTCAGTTTCGGGTATCCCTGCCCACGCCATTATTGGAAGAGGCTTGTCTGATATTAGTTTTTCCTGGGCACTAATCTTAAAAAAAGTGATAAGTACAAAAGTGCCAAGTAACAGTATTTTTCTCATTCGTTAATTCCGTTATCCGGTAACCCGGAGGTAGTAAAACCACTATTAATATATTTTAAAGACCTCGGAGAAGTCACATGTTTATAGATGGCGAAGGGGAAATTTCACCTATGACAGCCGGAGTCATATGTAATTTGCGTTAAAAACCTTTCTATAAACATTAAATCCCTCCGGGATATTTCGTCATCGACGGCGGAGCCGCAGACTCATCGCTACCCCAACTCTTATTGGGTTCTCCCCCCATAATAAAGACCAATGTTCCGCCGTTTTTAATCTCAGAATGGTCAAACCATGGTTTGTTTAAAGGCTTGCCATTTAAGGTTGCAGACTGTATATATTTGTTTTGTTTAGAATTATTGCGGGTTTCGATGATAAATGATGCTGCGTTGCCAAAAGTTTTATCGAGATAAATAGTCACCTTACTAAACAGTGGACTTCCGATTGAATAGACATTCTGTCCGGGGGCAACCGGATAAAATCCCATTGCGCTTAAGACATACCAAGCCGACATCTGCCCCATATCCTCATTCCCGCATAAGCCGGCGGGGCCTGATGTGTACAGCTCGTCCATTACCTTTCGAGCCATAAATTGTGTTTTCCAGGGGACACCGGCATAATCATACAGGTAAACCGAGTGATGTCCTGGTTCATTTCCATGTGCATATTGTCCGATTAATCCGGTAATATCAGGGACTGAACTTTTTATGTCGGAACTTGTCGTAAAAAGGGAATCGAGTCTTGCTTCAAAATTGGGCCGGCCGCCAGAAAGGTTAATCACACCCTGAACATCATGCGGCACAAACAGCGTATATTGCCATGCATTCGCTTCGGTATAGTGGCGGTCCTTTCCATGTCCTACAAATTTGGGATCAAATGGATCAAGCCACTTTCCATTGCTGTCTTTTGGACGTGCGAACCCCGTTTTTAAATCCATTACATTTTTATAGTTTGATGCTCTTTTCATAAACAGTTCGTAATCATCCATCCTGCCAGCCTCTTTTGCAAGCTGGGCTACACACCAGTCATTAAAGGCATATTCAAGTGTTCGGGAAACCGATTCACGAACCTTGTCGTACGGTATATATCCATATTTGAGGTAATAGGCCAACCCTGTCCGACCTTCGGAACGATTGCCTTCCGGGGGCGTTTCCATTGCATTTTTTCGCACCGCCTCATAAGCACTCTGTAGATCAAAATTTTTGATCCCCTTTTTATAAGCATCCAAAATTGCAACAACGGGATGGTCCCCGATCATATCATTTGTATAGCTGTTTCCAAACTGTTGTGGGGTTGGAAGCCAGCCACCCTGTTGATACTGGGCAATCCAGGTATTAATCGCATCATTGCTTCTGTTGGGTTCAATAAGGGTTAAAAGTGGCATTTCGGCACGGAAGGTATCCCAGAGTGAGAAATCACTTCGGTAGGTAAAACCCTTTGCAGTATGAACCTTCTCATCCATTCCCATGTATTTTCCATCCACATCGCTGAACGTTGCAGGAAACAGTAAGGAATGGTAAAGTGCGGTATAGAAAGTTTCCATCTTTTGATTGACAGACTTTACATCGGTGGCCGGATTGAGCTCAATTTCAATCTTTGCCAACGCCTTATTCCATTTTGATTTTGCTGCCCCCTTAACCTGCTCGAAATTTCTTTGCAATAATTCCGATTCCAGGTTCAGACGAGCCTGTGCGATACTGGTATAGGAGATCCCCACTTTGACCTCAACGGTTTCGTTATCAGCGGTTACATAATTGACAAACGCACCAATCTGCGTTCCTGAGCCACTTTTCGAGCCCGGTTTAATGTCTTTTTTATCCCATGTTCCGGATGAATCAAATGGTTTGCTGAATTTTGCATAAAACCAGACGTTTTGATTATCCACAAACCCATCTGAACCCCTGTGACCTTCGATTTCTGTATTACTAACAATCTTAATCTGAGCATTGGTACACTTGTCTCCGATACCATGATTCAAATCGATCAGAATATGTGAAGCATCTGATTTTGGAAATGTATATTTATGGTATCCTGCCCGTTCTGAAACGGTCAACTCCACCTTTATCCCATAATCCTTGAGGTTAACCGCATAATAACCGGCAGAGGCGGCCTCCTCTGTATGAGAAAACAGAGACCGATACCCATCTCCGGGTTTGTTTTTAGCTCCTGGCTCAACTTTTAAAGCTCCCGTTGTAGGCATTAACATGATATCTCCCCAGTCACCAGCCCCCATTCCGCTGCGATGCAAGTGGCTGAATCCCATAACGGAGCTGTCGCTGTAATGATATCCCGAGCTCCAGTCCCAACCGTTTATATCGGTATCAGGCCCCAACTGAACCATGCCCCCCGGAAGGGCGGCTCCGGGAAAAGTGTGACCGTGATCATCAGTTCCAACGAGCGGATTCACAAAACCTGCATAATTCACAGCAGGACGTGGTGCACCGGTCAAACCACTGAGCGAACATAATATAATAAATGCAAAGGCTCCGATTTTGATCTTTCTGTTCATCTTCAATTTTTTACTATGACTATTCTATTCAAATATTTATCTTTTTTCTGTCGGAAACATATATACTGACACATCCCCGGGATCAAGCTCCAAAGAGCTTTCATAAGCAGCTGCCGGGACTATTGTTCCGTCTTTAAGGATTTTTTTAACTGATTCGTCTCCATAAACAGTAAGGTTGATACTGTTTGTAAAATCCTTATTTACAACCACAAGAAAGGTATTTTCACCGTTTTCCAAAACGGATACAAGTGCTGGAGCGCCATTGGTATCCAAAACTTTTATTGGTTTTGGGAGTGTTGTCATGCGGATTGTTCCGGCAGGAATCATCCCTTTGCCTGTATGCCGTACACTGATCACCTTTGATCCTAAGAAAACAGGTGACAGCGCCTGAATTTCAGCGCTCATCTGTTTTACGCGGTCAAAAACAACGGTTCTTTTACCGGCGGCATTGATGGGTCCACCACGGTCATCTTCCTGTGCTGCCGATGTAGGCGTTCGGTCCCAATATTCATAATAGCAAATTCCCTGAGCCCCATAGGCCAGATTGCTAAACAATTGAAGCCTGAGCGCGGCCAGCGTCTGAGGCATGATGTGCTCCGCATCATAATTAGAGGTTAACGCAAAGGCCCAGAAAGGTAACCCCGCTTTTTTAGATTCCGCCGAAATCAACTCCAGGTTCTGATACCAGCTCTTCGACAAGCGGTTTGACATCACCGGATAGTAATCAAATGAGACGACCTGAACGGGTAATTCTTTTAAAAACTCCGTCACATAAGCCTTATAACTATCGGCTTGCAATGCAGAAGGACTGGCAAAATCGGGCCATATATTCACATATAAAAGATGTTGCTTATCGACAGATTGAATCCTTTTGCACCATTTTTTAAGTTCAGGAAAAAGGGCCATTCCCGGTTCATCATAAATATAATAACCACCCATTGCAGGATGATTCATAAAAAGTGCGGCTGTTCTTTCGGGGTCATTCTTAAGTTCAGGGCATGAAATCAGCAGCTTTACACCCGCCTTTGCCGCAAGATCAAGTCCGTTTTTCATCGCCACGATATCCGGAAAATTATCGATAAAAAGGTTTATACCTGACTCCTTAACTTCCTGGAAGCGGGTCAGGTTAATTTGATTCATTGGAATAAATGCGTAGGCATTAATGGGCATTACCCCTTTATTTGCCAGTTTCTCCTGAGCACATAGTAGTGTGACAAGGAAAACGAAAAATGCGATCAATGAATTTATCCGGGTCATCCGTTATTTTTTGACAGTTGGAAACATAAAGATTTCTGCATCTCCCGGATCGAGTTCCATGGAGTTTTCATAGGCAGTAGCGGGGACAACTGTTCCATCTTTAAGCACCTTTTTCAAAGATTCATCTCCATAAACAGTGACATTTATGCTATTCAGGAAATCCTTGTTTACAATCACCAAAAAAGTGTTCTCCCCGTTTTCCAAAACTGAAACAAGTGCAGGTGCGCCGTTTGTATCGAGAACCTTAATTTCCTTTGGAAGTGTTGTGAGGCGAATGGTTCCACCTGGAATCATCCCTTTACCCGTATGGCGTACCGAGACCACTTTTGATCCCAGGAAAACACCCGAAAGGGTCTTAATCTCCTGACTCATGAGTTTGACACGATCATAGACAACACTTCGCTTCCCTGCAGCGCTGATTGGAGCTCCGCGCTGGTCCTCGCCCGATGGGGCATTTGGTGAAGTAGCTGACCAGTAGGTGAAATATTGTATCCCCTGCGCTCCGTAAGCCAGATCACTGTATACCTGCAAACGCATTGCAGCCAGGGTTTGTGGAGTTACATGATTATCATCGTAGTTTGTTGTGAGGGTAAATGCCCAGAATGGTAAACCGGCCTTTGATGCTTCACCGGATACCTGTTCGAGGTTCTGGTACCAGGTTTTGGAAATATGATCCTTCATAATCGGATAATAGTCGAAGGAGATAAACTTTACTGGTATCTGTTTGATATACTCTTTGACATATTGCATGTAATCCTTCACCCCCAACTGGGTGGAATCGGCATGATTGGGAAAGAGGTTAACGTAGCAAAAATGTTTTTTATCGATCGACAAAATCTGTCTCCCCCATTCACCCAGTCCTTTAAGCTGGCTAAACGATGGTTCATCCTGGAGGTGATACCCAACCAACGCAGGATGATTAATAAACCGTTTGACCGTTTTCTCCGGATCAGTCCTCAACTCGGGGCAGGAGATAACCATCTTAATCCCTGCCTTTTGGGCAACATCAAGCGCTTTTTGCACCTCATCAGCATTTGAATAGCCGTTAAACTGGTAGGTTATTCCGGCTTCCTTCATTTCGAGGTATCGTTCAACAGTTGTTTCTGTTGAAGGAATGCTATACCAGGCAAGAATTGGGATCTCACCTTTGGAAGGTAACCTCTCCTGAGAATTGGCATATCCTGGCAACAAACAGAATAAAAGATTGATGTACAAATATTTTTTCATAATTCTTATTGATTTTGCTGAAATATTCAGTCAGAAACTCAATGACCTCAGCGAGGTCATATGTTTATAACTTAGAGGCGAACAATTGATTCTATAAACATGTTATCCCCAGGGGATATTTCAGCAGGCATATTTTTAGTCACCGGGTGACTGTTCAGGACTTGAACAGTCACCCGGTGACTAAAGAAATAATTAAGCTGCCTGGCTCTTTCTTACGAAAAAGGAGACCCAAAGGATATAAAGCATACAACCACCTACCACAAAAATACTGGCAAGAGGTCCTGAAGTAGAGCTTACATAACCCATAACAAGCGGAATGAATGCTCCGCCCGAAACAGACATAATCAATAACCCGGAGATCTCGTTGGCACGTTCAGGCATTTTTGCAAGTGCAAGAGAGAAAATAATAGGGAACATATTTCCAACTCCCAGACCAATGATCATGATTGAAGCATAGGCTACCGTATAACTTGGAGCGAGAAAAACGCCTACCACACCAACAAGGGAGAGGATTGCAATTAAAAACAGGAAGAGGCGAGGTTTGATCCAGTTCAGAATGATTGCTCCAAGGAAACGGGAAATGGTCTCACCTGCAAAGAAGAAACTGATTCCCAAAACAGCCGTATCCAAACTAATCCCGTATTTTGACATCAATACGTTTGCAATATTGGTATTGATTGCAACTTCAGCTCCTACGATAAGGAAAATTGACAATGCCATAAATGCCACAAAACGGTTCTTAAGCAATCCAAGGCATGAGCCAAATGATGCTGGCTTTCGGTCTGGTTTTGATTCTACAATCGGAGTCATTGAGAGCCAGAGTGCGCCGAGTAAAGAGGTGATCCCATAAACTGCAAACACCAGCTTCCAGTCGCCGAACGACCTGGCAAGGAAGGAGGCAATAATTGGTCCGCCAAAAGAGACGATCGCCTTTACAAACTGTGAAGTACTCATGTAACTTGCCAGTTTATCCGAAGGCGAAACATCCTGCAGCAGTGGATTCGCCGAAACCTGAATAATTGTGTTTCCGATACCCAGCATGATGAAGGAAGCAAACATCATCGGGAAAGAATAATAGATAAACGGGAGTCCCAAACCAACGGCCTGAATAACCATACCCAGATTCAACATATTCCGTTTGCCGATCTTATCCTGCAATACACCTGCAGGAACACCCAGGATAAAGAACCACAACAATACCATCATGGGTAAAAATTGCGCCACAAAATCGGTAAGTTTAAAATCCTGCTTAACATAGCCTGTCGCAACCCCGATAATGTCGACAAAACCCATAATAACGAAGGATAACATTACAGGGACTAATTTATTCAACTGAACTTTTGATGTACTCATAATCTGATCTTTTAGTTATATTAATTTGGTTGTAAATTCGATTAACGATTCCTCAGGCTCCTTTACTCCTCGAGCAAATTAACCTCCTTAATTGTTCCGGATTTGCTGATCCGAAGGGTCTTTATTTCTGAAGGTCTGAAACTACCTGTCCATTTAAGATGGGCAAACTTCAGATCAAGTGCAGCAGTAGTTTGTTTTCCGGTAGCTTCAACTAGTCGTACGATCGTGTCTTCACCATTTTCGGACTGCTTAACAGCTGCTACGATCACATTAGGAGCATCGACAGCCAGAAAGGAACCCGATTTAGCCAATTTACCACTGTGGATTCCCTGATAAGTAATTGGGCATGGGGCCATGAATTCCTCAGCAACCCTTACGATATTACTTTTCTGCCAGCTCTCTTTATGAGGAACCATTAACATACGCATCGTCTGAATTCCCTGATCCATCCAGTAATATTCCTCCTTCATGTTTAGAACCTTTGGATTATGATGAGCATAAACTGCAGAACGGGACACCGAGATCCTAAGATCATTCCCGGTTACGTTATAGCCATATTTTGCATCGTTGAAAACCGTGAGTCCAAAAGCATCCCCTCCACGTGTTCCGCTTACATCGACCCACCGCTGTCCCGGCTCTTCTTCACCGTTGGTAACTCTTTCAATAAATCCGTACCCTGTTTCGTAGGTAGATGTTGGTGATTCAACATTGACCGGGAATGAGAACTTAACCATTTTCTGGTGTTCATGCCAGTCAAGGGTAACTTTTGCCTCCAGATTCCGGGAGGCGGCATAAAGGCTCCAGTCAATAGTAAGCGTTGACATATTAAAGAATGTGGTTACCCGGATCGTTGCTCTTAACGGTCCGTTTTCCAGTATTTTAATTGAAGCATTTCCAAAAGAACCGATTTCATCGGCAAAAGTCTTGATATCGTGGCTCCAGGTATCGCTTGTGTCATTCAGGACAACTGCTTTACCTCCGCTTTCGCCGCCAGCAAAGATCTCCTTACCGCTCACCTTGTCAAACATTCCAAATGTCCCGTTTGTGTTAAAACGAACAGTAATCAACTCATTTTCCAGAGTTTTTTCTGTGGCACTTGCACTGCTCGTGTGGCTATAATCGCCGCCATCCCAGAGTCTGAACTGCCGGTAGCCCATTGCAGGTATAGTTGCCTTAATGATGAGTTTTCTGCGGCTGCCTGCCTGTGAAGAGCCTAGAGTCCACTGATGGGCGAGTGCATTTCCAAGTTCGTCATCAACACGCGATGTTTTATGCATTGTTCCCCAGTTTAAATCATATTCGAGGTTTTGGTTAACCTCCCAGGCATGGGGATTAAAGGCAATGATATACTGGGAATCAGGGTCCTCGGTAGGTACCTGTGATTCGAGTTTTTGAAGTGCTATATAATTCGACTGATTCGCGATATCGAGTGCATAACCATACCCCTGTGCGGCGGTGGCTGAATGATCCATGAGTGAACTTCCCGCCAGACTATCATGGAATTGGAGGAATAGAACTCTTTTCCATGCAGTGGAAAACTCCCCTTTGGGATATTTCGCACCCCAACCTGCAGCTCCGATAGCAGCGATTTTCTCGGCCGAAACCAATGCGAATTCAGATATACGGTTTCCTTTCTTGATAGCTGCTTCTGCCGTATAACAACCCCTTGCATGATGCTGTAAATCGTCTTTTACAACCGGAATCTCCAGTTTCTTATCGGCCCGCGCCTCTTTAAAGAAGGCATCATGGGTACTGAAAATAACTTTAGGAGCATCTTTCTCCTTCTGTATCTCTAAAATGGAACGAATGTTTTCTTTAGTCGAACCACCGCCATGATCACCGGCTCCAAAATATTGAACGAAACTTTTTGAAGGCTGATCCTTGAACCGCTCAATTGTTTGCAACATACGGTTTCTTACCGATCCACCATCTCCGTAACTAAACGGAATCCGGTAAGTAAGAACACGTGTACCGTCCGTACCCTCCCACCAGAAGAGGTCTGCGGGAATCGTCTTTTCGTGAGGACCGGGACGCATAAATACATAACTATCCATCTCCTGCAATTTGAGGATCTGTGGCAAGGTGCTGGTATGGCCGAAGGAATCGGGATTAAAACCAACTTTTGCCTTATGTCCGACAAGCTTTTGAAGTGTCAGCTGTCCGTAGAGACCTTGTCTGACCATTGCTTCTCCTCCCGGGATATTTACATCAGGCTCAATCCACCAACCACCAACTACGCTCCATCGTCCTTCATCAACACGCTTGCGGATCTGAGCCATCATCTGAGGATCATTGTCGGCAACCCACTGGTAGAACTGGGCCGAGCTCGAAGTGTACTTGAAATCCGGATTTTCGTCCATCCGGGCCAGGTTAGACTTAAATGTGCTGTAAACAATGGAGATCCCCTCCGACATTGGCCACAACCAAACCGGGTCAATATGTCCATGCCCGATCATGTGGGCTGTATATCTTTTTGCATCAGCCGGCCAGGGGACGACCTGTTTCACATCATCCGCAAAGAGTTTCGTTGTTGATGCTACTGCCAGTACTGCAGTTCCCACACCTGCGCGACCAATAAAGGATCTGCGTGAGATTCCATTGGGTGATATTGATTTTTTATTCGTGTTCATAAATATGGTTGTTATTTTGTTAGTTTATTTGATAGGCTGTAGGCTGTTAGGAAGACTTTCGTTTCTTATTTTTTCTAAAAGCCTAAATACCTAAAGCCTAAATACCTAAGGCCTAATCACCTATTTTCGACTTTCCAAAAAAATGGTTCTCCACCATCAGGCAAAGGACATGATAGACCGGCAAGTGCAACTCCTGAACAAAGGCTGTCCTTCGCCCGGGGACATTGATCAGGATGTCACAATGCTGTTTCATCTTCCCACCGGTTTCACCCGTTAGGCCGATTACGACCATCTCTTTCGCTTTGGCTGTTATCAGTGCATCGACCACATTTTGAGAATTGCCTGAACTGCTGATTCCAATAATCACATCACCCGGATTGCCGTATCCGACAACCTGTTGCGCAAAGATCAGATCTGCATCTGTATCATTTGCAACTGCCGTAATCAGTGCGGTATGTGCCGTCAAAGAAATAGCCGGTAAGGCATGTTGAAGTTTTTCGGCAAGATAAGCTCCCCTTTCGCCGGCCGATTCCAATAAGTTCTTCTTCAGGTCTCCGCTGATGCGACGTTTATTTTCAAAGCCTTTCATTAATTCTCCCACGATATGATCCGAATCGGAACAGCTTCCGCCATTTCCGCAAATCAATACCTTACCACCATTTTCATAACATCTGATCAGGCTCTCTGCGGCCTGACCAACTTCCTCCTTTACCACTTCCAGCTGAGGGTAACGGGAAACTAATTCCTCTAAAAAAAAGCTGTTTTCCACTTTGCTTAAATTTAAAATTTATCTTCGTAAATAGCCACACATAATGCGGCATAATCGCCGATTGCATCTCCCAGTTCTGCCGGTTTTATCTGACAAACCTCAACCGCTGAAGGGATAGCTTCCATTTGTAGCACTTTGTCGATAATTGGTTTAAAAAGGTCGACGTTGCGTGCGTAAATACTCCCAATAACAATGCATTCCGGATTTAAAATATCAATAAGAATTGACAATCCCTGGCCAAGATATTCAGCCGAAATTTTAATAATTTCATACGCCACAGGGTCGCCGGCCTGGGCTGCAATTGCAACCATTTTGGTGTCGATCTCATCAATCATTTCAACCGTGGGGCAGAAATCCACCTGCTGATTATTAGCCAGCCTGGCGGATACCATTGATTTTGCAAGCTGGGCAATTCCCCCCCCGCTGCAGAATCCCTCGAAAGAACCGGCCTTCCCAAATCCAACAGGTCCGCTCTTTTCAAGTCTCACATGACCCACTTCGCCACCCAGATCATTCGTGCCGCTGTATAATCTTCCGTTCAATATCAAACCGGAACCCATACCAGTGCCAAAAGTCAGAAAAATCATATTTGAAGTTCCCCTTCCTGCACCCATAAGCCACTCTGCCAGTGCACATGCGTTTGCATCATTCTGAATCGCCACATCAACACCGAACGCATCCTTAAATATTTTGGTGATCGGAACACTATCCCAACCCGGAAGGTTAGGTGGGGAATAGATCATTCCAGTTTTGGAATCAAGCGGCCCACCGCAACTGATCCCAATCCGTTTAAGATTAAAACCGGAGAATTCGGTCAATAACTCCCTGATATGGCTTTGAAAATCTGTTAAAATTGCCTCATAACCCCGCTCTACACGTGTTTCAAAAAATATTTTCTTTTTTATGGTAAAGGAGGCATCACCCACCACGATGGCACATTTAGTTCCGCCAATATCCAGACCCAGATAGATATCTCCCTGAGTTTGATTAATTTCAGTCATGTTAGTCTTGTTATGAATTACTAAATCGTTTTAGCAAAAATATAAAAATTTTATGATCTGCAAGATTTTCTTGTAATTAATCTGATTCTGAAAACTTAAAAATATTTCAGGGCTAAAATAAATGGTATGTTGGTCAAGATTGTTGTAGCATAAATAAAAATAAATAAGGAGCTTGTGCCTCTGAATATTGAACGGTTTCTATCGTATTTTAGCATATCTCAAACAGTATGGAAGGGTGTATATCTTATTTAAGTCTATTATGTCTTTCCTGTTACCTAATAAACAATTCTATGAAACTTCTGCTTCTTCTTATCACCCTTTTCCCACTCTCTCTTTTCTGTCAGCCGGTACCAACCAGACTCTATACCCAGGATATGGCCATCCATCATAATTTAAAACAAGGGTTATCCGACGAGCGGGTGACCTCAATTGTTTTTGAAAACAGTGACCCTGTTGCAATCCGTGAAAATTCGGCTTTAAAGTGGGACGGACAACGATGGAATCCGACCGGTATACCGAGCCCTAAAAAAGGTTTAATAATTCCTTTGCTCCCTCAAAATTCAGGAATTGTTCTCGCTTCTGTGGAATACATGGATGGATTTGCTGTTGGAACAGAAAACGGATTATATTTTTATTCAGCTCAACAGGGAGGCTGGAAGGAGATCCTTCCACAGGATGAGAAATACAAGTGGGCCCCTTACAAAGTTGGTGCATTAACAATTGATTCAAATGGAGCACTTTGGTTTGGCGCTGAGCAGGGAGTCGGGTGTTTAAACGGAGAAAAGTGGAAGCTTTATTCCGGGAAAGAAGGGTTGCCATTTAATCATTTTACCTGTGCCGCAGCTGCGCCCGATGGAATAGTCTGGTTTGGGACCGATTCCGGAGCGATACGGTTTGAAAATGGTAATTTCTATTATCGTTTTAGCCTGAGATGGCTGCCGAATGACCGGATCAATGATATCGCCACCGACAACAATGGAACAGCCTGGTTTGCAACAGATAAGGGTGTTGGACAAATCATACGCAAACAAATGTCACTCGATGAAAAGGCGGCTCATTTTACCCGGCAAACTGAAGCACGGAATCAACGGTTGGGCTTTATAGCGCCTAACAATCTAAAAGTGCCTTTCGATATTAGTTCGTCGACACCTGGAATCTCCGACAATGACGGGATGTATACCTCGATGTACGGAGCGTCACAGGCTTTCCGATATGCAGTTACAGGCAATGAAGTGGCAAAAAAGCTGGCTACACGAAGTTTCAACGCATGCAAATGGTTGGTGGACATAACCCATGAACCTGGGTTTCCGGCAAGGGTTATTGTTCCCATTGACTGGCCGGAACCTTTGAAAGATCCACAATACAGCCATCGGATGAACATTGCTATGCAGAAAGATGATCCGTTCTGGAAGGATATTAATCCTCGCTTTGTGAGGAGCAAGGACGGGAAACATCTTTGGAAGTGCGATACCAGCTCCGACGAACTGGCTGGTCACTATTTCTTTTATGGGATCTATTTTGACCTTGTTGCTAAAACCGAAGAAGAAAGAAAACCGGTACGCGAAGTTGTTGCAGCTATCACAGATCACCTGATCCGACACGGTTTTAATTTAAGTGATCATGATGGGAAGCCCACGCGGTGGGGTAATTTTTCACCCGAATATTGTAATTCGGTCTGGGGTTGGGATCAGCGAGGACTTAATTCGATGATGATGTTGTCCTTTCTCAATGTTGCCAAACACGTTACCGGAGATCCAAAATACGACCAAGTGGCTGCGATGCTTCGCAACAAGTATAATTATCATATCAATGCAATGCATGGCAAGGAGTTCTTCCCTCCTGAGAATGTAGTCCCGTGGGATAATAATCTTTGTCTGATGAGTATGTATGGATTGATGAATTACGAGGAGAATCCTGAACTTCTGATTATGTACCGCACCTCACTCCAGAATTCATGGCTGCAAATCAGTAAACAGCAAAATGCATTCTGGGATGCGATCTATGCCGCCCTGGCAACTAATTTCGCAAAAAAAGCGGAGGAAGGTTATTTTAACTCACCTGCTATTTTCCCTGAAGCGGGCAGTTTTGTATCCCAGATCACCGGTGAATTAAAGAAAGTGCCATCCCTTGGTGAAGGAATTCTTGAGACACTCCGTCGAATCCCACTTGATCTTATCGGTTATCAAATGGATAACACCCACCGGTTGGATGTGATTTTTGATCCTGCGCCGGGACAAAAACCGACAATGGGCTGGCGTGTAGGCGGGTATGCCGTACCTGTTGAAGAGCGTGGGCATGTTAGGCAGGACAGGGATGGTTTTGCATTATTAACCCAGGAAGTAGGGGGAGGAAATTCTGAACAGGAGGGGACCTTTTTCCTGTTACCCTATTATATGGCGCTCTATCATAAGCTAATAAAATAAAGTTTCAGGTAATGTGTTATAAAGTTTATAAACTCCAATCTCAGAAAAGATCACTTTTATGATCCGCACGATTTGCGGATAATCAAATCTGTTTTCAGGGTTATCTTCTGAATTTTAGCTGGGGCATCAGGGTGTTTGATTTCATTGAGCAGGATCTGCACCGCTGTTTTTCCGATCTCCTTCAACGGTTGGTTAACAACAGTTACCGGGCTCACGCAAATTTTATAGGCATCAGGGTTATCAAAGCTAACGATGGCAACATCATCAGGTATCTTTAAGCCTAAAGCAGCGATCGATTCAATTCCGTTAATCCCTAACTTACTGGTTGAAAAAAGGATTGCATCTGCTCTGTTTTGCGAGGTCTTACCCACAAGCTCTTTTATGGCCCTGGCGACATCCTTATTTTCATGTGAAAATGGAAGCACTTTGATAAGGTTTTCGTCAACATTCATTCCCGCATCGCGAAGTGCCTGCTTATATCCTTCGGTTCGGTCCCGCATATTTACCAGATCGAGATTAACTGTAATATTAGCAATCTTTTTTCGCCCTTTTGCAATCAGATGATTTGTCGCACGATAAGCTGCATCAAAATTATCAACTGCGATATGGTTACATTCTATCTCAGGAAAATACCGGTCAATCAACACTAGAGGGACTTGCCCCTTTGCCAGTGCCTTTATTTGATCTTCGCTGTTTTTGGGAGGAGAGATGATATAGCCATCTACCTGGCTTTGCTGCAACATTGCAATCTGTTGCCCCGATTTTTCGGGGTTTTCATCCGAGCTGCAGAAGATGACCCGGTATCCAAACCGGGCAGCCTCCTGCTCGATTTCACGTCCAAGGATACCGAAGAAGGGGTTTGCAATGTCTGCAATGATTAATCCTATTGTATTTGTTCTCCCGGTTCGCAGACCCTGGGCGATTCGGTTGGGTTGGTAATTTAACTCTTTGGCAACTTCCAAAACCTTTTTGCAAATATCCTCGCTGATTCGAAATTCCTTCCCTTTTCCGTTTAAAACAAAAGAGACCAGGGTCTTGGAGACACCCAGGTGTTTAGCAATATCACTGAGAGAAGTTTTTTTCATTTTGGTTTCGGTTTTCAGATGGCATTTCTTACTATTTGTACTATAATAACTTATCCCACGGACAGAATCACCAGATTCATCCTGGTTAATTTAAGAGTTGGCAAAATTAGACAAAACAAGCTTCAAAACAACGGGTGATCAACAATCTCTTCATGAGTCCGGTCCCAGTACATTTTTTTTCCTTCCCTGTAACTACGGGTTGCCATAATGGATCCAACAGAATGCCAGAATCCGGTATTGATGTGGCCGTTAGGCTCTTTGTTCCTGCTGCGCATACATTCGACCCAATTATCCATATGGAATTTGCTGTCATCACTCAGGTTTGCCGGTGGCAGCTTCATACCGTACTCCTCAGTCGTTATCATTTCGGCCTTCCCCTTCCTTAGCAACTCTTTAAGCCCTTCATAAAAGTCAAATCCACCGGTAAGCTGCTGATGTTCAGGAATGTAAAACCAGCGGGGAGAACCTTCACCACCATGGGCAAACAGAGATCCTTCCTTCCCCCTGATCAGGCTGTAATCTCCAAATTTATTCGCATAACTTGATGAATAGGAATACAATAATTTAGAGTCGTTATAGGTTGCCAGCGCCTGAAAAGTATCGGGATTCTCACGAATATCGGGCCATCCGAAGATGCCCCCGTTCGAAACCATCGTATCGGGGATTGCAGTGTCGGTGTAAAAATGGACCAGTCCAATAGCATGAGACATCCACTGCGAGGTAATTCCTCCGGAATAATCGCGAAAAACCCTGAATTCGCAATATTTCCAGGGATCAAACGGCACTTCAGGTTTACCCATTAGCCACCGTTTCCAGTCTACATCCTCTTCCCGGATAGCTGCAACATTCGGATTCGAGGGATTATGCCAGCGTGGGCCATTATCGTTCCATACCTGTTCAATTTTTGTGATTTGTCCAAGTTTCCCCGATCGGACAATCTCGCGTATCTTGCGCTGAACCGGTTCACTTACCCATTGTGAACCCATTTGCACCACCTGTTTCGAACCAACGACTGCTGCTCTGGCCAGTTTTGCATCCTCGAGTGTCTCAGCCATAGGCTTCTCGCAATAACAATCCTTCCCTGCATTTACCACTGCCGCAAGAATCTTTGCATGCTGAAAATCGGGAGTCCCAATCATTACGGCATCCAGATCGGGCATCTCAAGCATCTGATCGAAATATTTAAACTGCTGAACATCGACACCAAACAGCTCCCTGCACCTGGCGGCAGTAGTTTCCTTGTTCCTCGTCCATAAATCGCACACCGCAACCACACCAAGATTTTTCTCCTTCAACGACATTTTGACCATATTCTGATGCCCCTTACTGCGTGAGCCGCATCCTAAAAAGGCAATATTTAGCCGGTCGTTTGCCCCGATTATCCGGTTATACGAGGCAGCACTCATTGACGAGCCGTTCAACGTAATTGTAGTGGCTGCAACTCCGGCAGCCGATTTCCCGAGAAAATTCCGTCTTGAAATTTGTTCCTTAGCCATGGTCGTCTTGTTTAATATTCAGATTACACTTAAAATGTATTTCATGATCTCATCACCTGACTTTTCAATATCAGGTTCAATACCAATACCATTCAATGATTTACCCTCGACCGTGTAAAAATCACAATCGGGCAGGATTAGGTCATATTCGGTGTTAATCCTGATGTTTTCTGTTTGATAGGTTTGCCCTGCACTCTTCTGGCCAACAAGATTTCCGATTTTCCTGTTTTTCATCACAAAGGCTAAGATTTCTGAAACCCTGGATGTCTTTGAATTTATGAGCACGAAAACCTTTCCCTGAAATCTCTTTGCAGCTGGAACAATCGTCATATAACGCCCACATTCCTTATAAACCTCCCCCGAGGAATTATCCGGCTCAATGATTCGTTTAAATAATTTAGGATAATCGGTCACTTTTGAAATGTCTGCATTACCTTCGTACCACTTGCGGGTCAGATAAACTCCGGCATCAAAAGGGCGATCCGACAGGTAATTCACCAAAATATTTGCTGCAATGGGGTTTACCCTGCTATTCCCGCGCAGGTCGATGATCAGATTCCGACAACCCATTTTATCGACAATTCCGGCAATGCTATCCATCTCTTTTTGATTTTGTGGCAGTGAATTACCTTCCAGCAATGCCGTATTTGGTTTTATCTCTCTGAATCCCACCCTATTTTTTCTCCGTGCCGGTTTATTGAATGGTCTTGACTTACTTATTTCAAATGGTGAAAACGGAAGTTTTTTGCCCAGCCAGAAGTAGGTTGCCGCAAGTTCGTAATCATCCGAGATCTTTACTTTTAATTCATTTAACTTCTTCTTAAATTCAAGCCATTCATCCGACCTAAGCCAGACCACGTTGATAAGGCTCCTTTCTGCAATTGAAAAAGCGGATGAAACCATCGAGGAGTAGTCTTTAATCGGCTTTTGATCAGGCACTTTTATTCCGGTTAGCGGGTGAACTCTGCCCCGCTCCACATATTCACCATCGAAACGATTGTCGGTAAGTGATGCTGAGAACAGAAACTGTTTATCGAAGTAATTGAAGTTCCCGCTTAAAAACAGGGTGTCATTTTTTGTGCTGGTTTTTCCATCAATAAAAACAATCTCGGGATATTTCAGCTTTCCTGCGGCTTTAGCCAGTGAGTAAGTAAAAGTCCCGGCAAGATCTTTCAAGGCATCTTTCCGCGAAAATGCCTCAAACGTATTTTTTGATTTATTTAACTCAATTGTAAGCAATATTTCGTCGCCATGCTCGTTCTCAACTTTCCAAAAAGTTTGGGAAGAACCATTGTAGGATTGAAAAAACAGAACTATAAAAAAGAGAAATCTACAGCTAACCATATTGTTTAATTATCGTTTGCATTAATGAACATAGTTTTAGAGAACTGTTGGTCGAAACCCGCTATTGTTGAGCCTCATAAACCAGCTTACCCTTCACATAGGTCTTTTTGATCACTAATTCAGAATCTCCGATTTCAAACAGAATTAGATCCGCCCGCTTACCCGTCTCAATAACTCCCCTGTCACTCAATCCGTATAATTTGGAAGGATTTGTGCTTGACATCCGGATTGCTTCTCCCAATGAGCATCCGGTGATTTTCAGGATCCGGGCTACTCCTCTTGAAATCGGAGAGGCAGATCCGTAAAGTACGTTTTGGGCCGGTAATCGGAGCATCCCCTCCTTTGTAAGTATAATTGTTTCACCCTCCTCGTTTTTATATTCCCCGGGTGGAAGTGCTGCGAAACTTGTAACGTCGGAAGTTATAATCGTTTTATCGGGTCCCTTTATTTTGTAGAATACGGTAATTTCTTCATCACGTAGGTGGAACCCGTCACAAATAATGCTTGCCATAAGTTTGTCGTTCGCAAGTTGAGGCCACAAGGGGTTCACATGCCGGTTTATAGTATTTGCACAACCATTTCCCAGGTGTGTCGAAATCCTGGCGCCGTTCAAAACGGCCTCCTCTATGATCTCCCTTGTTGCATTGTGATGGCCAATCGCAACTACGATCCCCATCGCTGTGCATTTGCGGATAAATTCCATGGCGCCATCAAGTTCAGGAGCGATTGTAATCGTCTTTATGTTTTTGCCCGAGGCTTCATACAATTCCATGAATTCATTCCAGTCGGGTTTGCGTACATATTTCAAAGGGTGTGCACCCCGATAACCGTCTATCGGCGAGATATATGGCCCTTCGAGGTGAAAACCTGCGATTGAACCAAGTAATGCACTGTCATTCTTAGAGTCCGATAACAAAGCCAAATTATGTTTTAAGACCTCTTTTGTATTGGTAGTTAATGTTGGAAGATAGGTGGTTACCCCTTTTTTCCACAATTCCTGAGTTGCTTTAAAAATTCCTTCCCTGGTTAACTCTCCACCGGCAAAACAAAAGGAGACCCCTGCGAAACCATTGACCTGGTTATCGATTAATCCCGGAGCTATGAAAACCGGGTGGGGATCGGATAACCTTTTAACCTCCCTTATCCGAACAATCATCCCATCCTCTATCTCAACGGATACCGGTTTCTTTGTCAGATAGAGCAGCCCTTCCACTTTGGTCCGGGCAATTAAGGTATTCGCGAATGTCATTAAAAAAATTACTGTTATAAGCTTTAAAATACGGGAAGCAATTGCAGGCATCTTTTTCGGTTTTATTTATTCACAACGATTTCACCTATAAAAAATTGCGCTTTCTGGCCAACTGTAGGATAGGGTTCCGGCATCACTTTATTTCCTGTCACAGCAAGTTTAACATATCTGAATGGTTTTGCCGATTCAGGAATTGAGAACGAGTAGGTCCGGATATTTTTTTCATCGACTTGATTTCCTTTCACTTCAGTTTTGCCGACTGAAACATACCCGGACTCTTTATTATCCGAGATAAGGCATTCAACCAATGAGGGATGCAAAATCTTCCGCGTTTTTGTATCGAGCAGGGTTGTCATCACAACGGAAGAGGCTTTCCCTGTGCTTTCCAGGTCAACCAGGAGTTCAACATGCTCCTCCTCCCATCCAATCCAGGTGGGTTTTGATTTATTGAGATCTCCGATACCGCCATCGGTTAAAAGTGATAAATCGGCATGGTTATATTTATTCAGTGAGTTTGGCATTGGGGTGGTCACCACCTTTTTGTGAAATGCCAGGTTGTTTTGGACATAAACCTTACCTGCGGTTTGTCTGCTCATATCGTAATATTCCTTTGGAGTAAGGTTGTGTTCGCTCATTACGCCGATCTTTTCGCGGGTCATCACGGCATAAAATTTATCCAGGATGGCGTCCATCTTTTGTGATTTTACCGTTCCTGTTTCATCCCACCACCCGCGTGGTCCGACAATATTGGTTTTAGCAATTTCAAGGATTGCATAACATAGAGGCAGTCTTGCCACTTCAACATGGTGCAAATAAACTGAATCATATTCTGCAACGGCTTCTGCCTGATCGAAATAACCACTGTATTTTGTGAGATTTTCAGCCGTAAGATATGTTTTCTGATGAATAGAAGGGGGTCCGAAGATATTAAGCCGGTCACCAGACTTTACCAAATCTTTTTGAAGTTCATCGATATATTTTCTGATCCAGGGAGCTGCACCACCATAAAACCCTTTAAGGAATTCATCCATCGTTGCCGAAACATTGATGTTGGGGTTCCATAACAATTTGGAGATCAGATGCAACCTGAGTTCAACAAACTCGTGTCCCTCAGCAATATCGGATTGCTGATAATGATCAAAAACATTATTCTTTACAAAAAGCTGAATATTGGGCTGAAGTACAAAAAGGTTCGGATGGGGCGAGATAAAATGATGATAATTAATGGTATAATCGTAAGTGGCAATATGTTTGCAGATTTTTCCCCAGTCGGCGATATCCTTTACAAATTGTTTGGCAGCTTTGGAGCTATCCGTGGCGATTGGCCTGCTGCGGTCGGTCTCTATGGAACAGAGGGTAACATGAACATTATCGCGTGGCTTTGTAACCGCTGGTGCCGACTGGCTGTAATTATAGGCGTAGGTGCAGATCATCTTATCCGGAAATTCGCGGGCAATCTGATTCGCAAAATTAATAATTGGTCCCGATTGACTCTTATCCTCCATTTCAATTTTAAGACAATTATCACATTGACAGGGGTTTCCATAGTCATTCTGAGCTACCGTCCAGTAAATTTTTGTTGGATTGGCAGCCATCTCCTTTCTTAACTTATCAATTGCAATTTGCAAAACTTCTTTGTTTGTCAGACAAAGTTGCGTAGGAAGGCGTTTCCCTTCCCTTAAAGCGTAGTATTCAGGATGCGTTTTGTACCAGGTCTCCCATGGAACCAGCCAGTCAAACGAGTGTGAGGCAAAGATGTAGTTGCTGAACAGTCGGTTCCAATCCATCAGATCCTCATCATTCTGGTATGCAGGTGAGAAATAGTTTACAATGCGGTAATTATTTACAGAAGAATCGGCAAGGTTGATAAGTGGAATGTTGAGGTTTTTAGTTGACGGGATAACTTTGTAGGTCGGACTGTAGAGATGACATCCCAGGTACGTTTCGAGCAACGTTATTGCGCCATAGACACACCCTTTGCGTTTTCCGCCATCGATGGTTATGTTGCCGTCCTGGTAACTTTTCAGGCGATACCCGTCGTATTGCAAGCCCTCTGTTTCGTGAATAAAAATCCCCTTTTCATATAGTGTAGTGGCCTGTTTAATTGGAAGTTCACAGCCTGATATTTGTTTAACGTATTTTTGAATTAATGTTGCAGCACGGTTTTCCTGATCAGATGCTTTGGCAGGAATTATAATGGAATATTGACTTGTCCCCTCGTTGACCAGAGTGATTAAATGTAGTTTGTTACATCCGAACAGAACGAAAATAAGTCCGGTCAAAAGGAGCAAATTCTTCATATAGTTATTTTTTTACCACAGAGTTTCACAGAGTATGGCACAGCGTTCCAAATTTCATTTAAATACTATCAGTCGATCTTGAATTATTTGTTTGTTCACCTTTTGCCTCTTTGATCCGGTTCATATCATCCTGCATCCTGTCGGCAAAATGAAACATATCGGAACTGTGCATCAGTATTGTTGCGCCGGCTTTTGCCCATTCCAGCTGAAGATCGAGGGTTCCCCGGGAGCCGTTATGGCCACCAGCTGCAACTCCCAATGATCTCGCTTTTTTGATAATTCCGCAGCTCAGTTCAAGAAATTCCTTACTCATATACCGTTCAGGCATATCGTATGAAGTTGAAAGATCATGTGGTCCGAGGACAATCCCATCCACACCCGGTCCATCAACCGATCGAATAGCGAAGAACTCCTCCATATTGGCAACACCTGCCGGACTTTCAATATTAAGCAGGAGTGTATGATTCTTATTGTGATTTTTTAAATATGCCTCAAGTTCAGCGGTAGGTTTTTCTTTTCCATAAAGTAGCCGTTTGAGTTTTTCACCCTTAAGCGGGCGGTATTTTACCGCTCCAATGAGGTCGTAAACATCTTCAATTTTCTCGACATAAGGGACAAGGATGGCTCCGGCGCCCGCATCAAGGGCTTTGGTTGCCAGAAAAGGATCGGGTTCAAGAATCCGGACGATCGGATTTATTCCCGCCGCCTTGAAAGCCCGGCACATCCAGCTTAGGGTCTCCGGATTGTATGCAACATGCTCGTCGCAAAAGAAGACATAGTCGGGATTAAGGCTGAGGGTCACATCAAACATCTTCGGAGATGTTGAGGTGATCATTGTCCCATAAACATTTTTTCCTGAGCGCAGTGCGTCTCTGAATTCCTGTCCTGTCATTACTTCCATTCTCCTTCCCTGCCCAGTGCAGAAACTGCTGCCTGGCCAAACTCTTTTGCTGCGTTATTCATTGAAACGGCTTTTTGTGATTTCTCATCATTTGCCTCAAAGTTCAAGGCTGCCTTAATGACCGTGTCACATTCGTTATTGTCCATAAAAAGCGAAGCCTCCAGTATTCGGGGCTGGTCCTCCTCCGGGATGATTAAGAACCCGTGTTTGTCCGCATGAATCAGGTCGCCGGGATTGACCCTGGTCCCAAAAACCTCTACCGGCTCACCCCAGCTTATCGGTGTTGCATAGGCATGACCAACACATAACCGACGCGCCAAAGCCTTAAAGCCGGCGCTTTTCATCTCGTCAAGATCACGGATCGCCCCATCTACAATAACGCCGACACAACCAAGCGTCTTATGGGTATTTGCACTCACCTCGCCCCAAAACGAACCGATCACATTGGGCTTGTCCAGATCCTGCATCACGATAATTTTAGGGCCGGGAATTGAGGCAATGTAATTGCGGTATTCAGCCCATGCATTGGGATTTGATCCGGGGGTCGAAGGTTGTATTGTTACAGTCACGGCATACCCGATCATGGGGCCAAATTCGGGCATAAAATCCCTGGTCTCTTCAAGATTGAATCCTGAAGTCCGCTCTCTTGTGGTTATTTGCTCCCACCCATTGTAAATAGTTGGGGTATTCCACCGTTTTAATTTTAGCAGGTCACTTAGCGATAACATTTTATAGATCTTTTAGTAACGAGTTTTTTTAGGTATAATAATTTGCAATATATTTATTTCTGGCAGCTGGCTGCTGGCTGATCGACAATTTATTTGTTCACGATATTTTGGGGCCTTCCGTTTAAAAATGCACTTAGATTTTCAATGGCAGTTCCCATTAACCGAATTCTGGATTCTTTGGGTGCCCAGGCAATATGAGGTGTGATAATGCAGTTTTTAGCGGTGAGCAAAGGATTTTCAGTTAAAATTGGCTCAACAGAAACAACGTCGACTGCCGCCGCCGCGATTTTTCCGCTATTCAGCGCATCTGCCAGATCCTGTTCTACAACCAACGGGCCACGGGATGTATTGATTATCATCGCCCCGTCCTTCATTTTGGAGATGTTCTCTTTATTGATGATCCCCTGTGTTGATTCGAGCAGCGGACAATGCAGACTTATAAAATCAGATTCTGCAAAGAGCTCATCGCGTGTTGCGTATTTACAGGCTTCGGTTTCCAAACGGGTGGTCTTCCCTGTGTTGTTAAACAATACGGACATTCCAAATGCCTGGGCTATTTTGGCCGTTGCCTGCCCGATCTTTCCAAATCCGATGATTCCCAAAGTCTTCCCCTCAAGTTCGATGAGGGGGGTATTCCAGAAGCAAAAATCTACAGATCGGCTCCAGTCGCCATTTTTAACCGCTGCATTATGATCTCCGGCATGGTGGCATAATTCCAAAATCAGGGCAAAGGTAAGCTGGGCAACGGCTGCAGTACCATAAGTAGGAATATTTGTTACGATTATTCCCAGTTCTTTTGCGGCAGTGGTATCTACAATATTGTATCCGGTTGCTAATACTCCGATATATTTCACAAAAGGCACCTGTTTAAGTACCTCTTCTGATAAAGGTGTTTTATTGGTGAATACTATTTCGGCTGAGCCGATTGCCTTTATAATTTCAGAGTCAACTTTTTCAGACCTGTCATTGACTGATAAATCTCCCAATTCTTTTAAGCTATCCCAGCTCAGGTCTCCCGGGTTTAAGGTATATCCGTCAAGTACGACTATTTTCATATTTTGGTGTGAAGTATTAAATAAGGTTGTTAAAGGTCATGTTCCAGCCCTACTAAGGTTTAAAACAACTAAATAAGGTCTGTTATAGCGTCATCTCCCATCCTTTTTCATATTTACGCGACCACAATTTCATTGCATCAGCATCATTTAGGATATGGCCATTTTGGGGATTAATATTCAGCGTTCGTCCTGTGCGTTGGGAAATATTTCCAAGCTGGACCAGCAGTGTGCTGTTGTGTCCTCCAACGATATCGGAATTCAGAGGTGTCCCTTTTGTAATTCCATCGAGGAAGTTCTGTAGGTGGAAGGCATCAAGCTTCTCGCCAGGGTTCATCAGATTTGAAGAGTCAACCTTAATATCGCTGGTTACGCTTTTGATCACCTTATCGTCCGGTCCGTAGATTGTATAATCATTTCCACCCTGAGTAACCATAGTCCCGTTTTCACCGTAAAAAGTAACTCCAACTGTGGCCCCCTCTATCTGATGGGGATTACAGCTGCGACCCTCCCAGGTAAGGGCAGTATTGTTGGCAAATTCCATGCTGATCACCTGTGTATCGGGGGTTTGCCAGTCATCCTGAAAACGGAATCGTCCACCTGCGGAGTTCACCTTTGCAGGAAAGGTTACCCCTAATCCCCAACGCATAAGATCAACCATGTGAGTCCCATTGTTCAGCGCTTCGCCGGTTCCCCAATGCCAAAACCAATGCCAGTTATAATGGACAAGGTTATCTTTGTAAGGCATACGTGTTGCAGGCCCCTGCCATAAATCCCAGTCGAGCCACGATGGGACAGGTACTTCTTTACCAACACCAATAGATTTTCGGTTATTGGCATACCAACCCTTTGCAAAATAAACCCGGCCAATAGCTCCATCTTTTAGTTCCTGAATTCCCTGGATTATATTGGGCCACGACCTGCGCTGGTTTCCCATCTGCATCACCCGCTTGTATTTAGCAGCGCCCTGAACGAGCATCTCCCCTTCGGCGGGGGCGTAGCTGCAAGGTTTCTCCAGATAGACATGTTTACCCGCCTTCATTGCAAGCATTGCTGCCGGGGCATGCCAGTTGTCGGGAGTAGCAATAACCACTGCATCAATTTCAGAACTTTTGAGCGATTCCCTAAAATCCCTAAACCCTACTGGCTTATGACCTGTTATCTTTTCGACATTCGAACTGCATTTTTCAATGGCTCTTGAGTCAACATCGCAGATGTGAACCACTTCACAGGTGTTGAGTTTTGCAAAATTCTGCGCCAGTGAATTGCCTCTTGAGTTCACTCCGATAAATGACAACCGGACCCGTTCGTTTGATCCGGCAATCCTGCTGTAGCTCCGGGCACTAAATCCCGGAAGAACTCCTCCGAATGTAAGTGCAGCAGATCCTGCTGCTGTCATCTTGATTAATTCACGCCTTGTTGTCATGTTTCCTGCAAATTAAGTTAGTACGCTTTGCCCTGTGCCATCTCCAGGGCTGTGGTTGTAATATAGTATTTTGCCAGAGTATTTGAAACTTCCCACAAGGGCATATCCCTGTTAATCAAATACTCAGTGAATATTTTAAATGTTTGGTCGTGTGAACTTTCCAAATCTGAAGGTAAAATAATTTGGACAAAATCACCCTCCTCGGAATAAGAAACTCCGGGGTAATTTTTTTGCAATCGGCCAATTGAGAGATTTAATTGGGTTTTGAATTCCGCTTCAGGTATTGCTTCCCCCTTCTGAATGCAAAGTAATGGTCGTTTCTGACCATATTCCTGTCGAATTAAAATTATGCTTCGTGTCCCTTCGGCATAGGCGTTGCGAAGGTCATTTCCATCGGGGGGGGTTGCAGGTCGCCATTCAACATTAACCGCGCTATAAATTCCTTTCACAAGGTATGTGATCGAACCATTCGCATAAACAGTGAGGATCGAATCTTTTACATATTTTTCAAGCGACGAAGGTATTGAAGGTAGGGAGGTAGCCGCCGAAAATTCATGCGTTGTGAGCCTGACCGGTCCGTGTCGGGCAGAAAGTACCTTTATATCCGTTGAAAAATCAATAACCTGATCGGGGAATGATTTCCAGAATGTAAGATCTATAAGGTGTGTCGTTACATCGACAATCCCCTCCCCCTGTTGAAGCACATCAAAATACCAGGCCGGACGGGTACCTTTGCCTCCACGATAGAAATGGTGCACACTTGACTCCATAACAGCAGGATGTTCCTGAGATCCGGACACTAGTTTTCCGAACAACAGGGTGTCCTGCATCAAAGATTTCTGAACCTTATTGATCAGGCTATATCGCTCGGTCATCATATCAAACATCAGCACCCCTTTTTCGCCGGCTTTATGATAGGCATTCTTCAGACGTTGAAAACCTGCAGCGTTAATCACCATTGGTTTATCTGAAAAAACATTCATTCCTGCACCAATAGATTCTTCGATGTAATTAATTTTAAGTCTGTTGTTGCCTGCCAGTACAACAACATTCCCTTTTCGGTCAGAGACCATCTTTTCGAGATAATCATTCCCAAAATAGGAAACTTCATTCCATTTGGTTGGATTCTCTTTTCTGGAATTTAAGTTGTTTATCTGCTCAAAGTAGGAGGACACTGCGCCGATATCCGGAGCATAAACATAAACAGTTGTATCAAGAGCGCTTAACTGATCCGACTGAGCCGCGGCTGCATGACTATGAGTGGGATCAAGCTGGATCAGATGTATTTCTCCGGCTTTCCCTATAATTCCGCATTTATTACTGCAAGCGAAAAACGAAAACAAGACAATCGAAAGAAATAGAATTTTTGCAGCCATCTTACAATTCTTTATTGTTAGAGTTTGAAAAAAAGTTTCTTCCGGTAGAGTATTAAGGCCACCAGAAAGCATGAGCCAACAGAAATCATCGACCAAATGAGCGAAGCATTGACCTCTGTCATCCTTATATTTATCAAACCATCATATACAACATCATGAATATGAGTATATTTATAGATCGTTTCAAAAAGATCGGCCATCACATAAACGGCGATCGCATTGCTTCCAAAGATAATCCCGAAACGGGCCAGTAAATTATTTTTATAGCCCTGAAAATCAACAAACCAAATAGACATGGCAAGTACAACAGCAGCCCAGCCGGAGGTGTAAAGCACGTATGAGCTTGTCCACACTTTTTTATTGATCGGGAACTGCCAATCCCATACAGAACCTGCAAGTAAAGATAGAATACCTGCAATAAAAAGCAAGATTATTGTATGCTCAGAAATCTTTTTTGTTAGAATCAGTCGCCCGGCTAACATTCCTGTAATTCCTGTGGCTATTGCCGGGAAAGTTGAGTAAAAACCTTCTGCGCTCCAGCCGTGCTTCCCGATCATTTCAACAGGAAAAATCAGCCTGTCAATCCAGAAGGCCAAATTAGCTCCAGGTTCAATGGTTCCCGCTAATAAGGTATCAGTAGAAATAAAGGACATTGTTATCCAATACCCCAAAAGTATTGTACCAAAGATGTAAATCTGGGTTTTCCAGTTCGTATAAATAAACAGCAAAGCGCATGCTACAAATACCGCGGCGATTCGTTGAAGCACACCAAACAAATTAATCCTGGTAAAATCCAATTCAGGCAGGTAATGTAAAAAGAGTCCAATGAGATAGATTTTAAGCCCGCGGATCAGAATCTTTTTCACCATCTCCTTTCGGGATTTTCCCGACTCTTTTTGCCTTGTATAGGAGAGTGCAACAGAAACGCCAACGATGAAAATAAAGAACGGAAAAATAAAATCAGTGGGACTTGTTCCATTCCAGGCCGAATGAACGAGTGGAGGATACATAAAACCCCATGAACCGGGATAATTCACCAGGATCATCATCGCGATCGTTAAACCCCTAAAGATGTCAACGGCTAATATTCTGTTTGGGTTATCCATTTAATTTTGTTTGTCGAATCGTTTCATAATCTCTTTCCAGTTAGTGAAGATAACTCCTTTATCTTTAAAAAATTGAATAACAAGAGGATCTGCAAATAATTCAGCCTCCCAGGCGCGCTGCTGCCAGGTTGCCGTAATCGATTTCATATTTTCGGTGGGTACCGAAGGGTGGAAAATTATTTCTGTCAGCCCCTCTCTCAAAGATTCCACCATTTTGAAAAAATTATCCCGTTTTTCCGCATAGGTTTTTCCTTCAGGAACACTTGTGAAATTATCCAGTTTAGGTAATTTGTATTCCCCTGCCTGACTGATCACCTCCACAGGAAGCGGATAACCGGAAGCTTTCGCGAAATTCTCGGCAGTCTCTGGATTTGAAAAATCAATAATATTGGCAGGAATGTGATATTCTTCGGCAACTTTCATGAAAACTTTAATATAATCCACTGATTCAAATAACGTTCCCATATGGCTGTCGATATGACCCGGGCGGTAACCCATTGCAATTGACTTATCGAGCTGAGCACGAATTTCTGTTTCCACCTCTGAGGCCGAGGCATGGGAGATTACATCGGGTACCTCTGCCCATAACTTCCCTTCCGGATCAATAAGTCCCGGAACTTTTGCAGGATTGGAAAGTGGTCCCCAGCGATATTTGGACCACTCACTGGTTAACGTAAGGTGAAGGCCGATATCCTCATCCGGATGATTTCGGGCCCACGCAATCATAGCCGCTGCATTCGGACACGGCATCATCACCGCAGCCGAATGAAGGTAGCCCTTCCCGATGTAATTTTGGGTCGCTGTATTCGCCTCGGGGCACATCCCTGCATCGTCGATATGAAGCAATAAAACTTTTTTTCCGGACGGAAATCCAAGTTTCTCAGCTGAAGTTTTATTTCTTAGCCCAGCACTTTTTGAAGCATTCACCGCTTCATCGAGACCGTTATTGTCGATATCTGCAACAGTGGCAGCACTCTCGATAAACGCTTTTTGATTAGTCGCCCATTTTTGTTGCAGTTCTATTTTCTGAGCCGAAAGTGTCAGACTAAAGAAGCACAGTGCCGTAGCCAGGAATATAAATCCATTATTTTTTAATCCCTGGAAAAATGATCGGTCTGCAACTAATTTTGCAGCGGATTTTAAGGAAATGTGTCCCATTTTTTACTAAATCCTAAACTTTATTTTTTATTTTCAAACCTGTTCATAATCTCTTTCCAGTTCGTAATAATAATTCCCTTGTCCTTAAAGAAGTGTATGACTTCGGGATCTGAAAACAGTTCTGCCTCCCAGCCGCGTTGCTGCCAGGTTCCGGTAATTGTTTTCATATTTTCAGTTGGTACGGAAGGGTGAAAAATGATTTCAGTCAAACCCTCTTTTAAGGATTCAACCAGCTTGAAAAAGTTTGCACGTTTCTCATCGTAGGTTTTCCCTTCTCCGACACTTGTGAAATTATCCAGTCGTGGCATCTTGTAATTTGCGACAAGCTTGATCACTTCATCATTAACAGGATAACCCATCTGCTTGAACTTTTCAGCAACTTCAGGATAGGTGAGATCTATGACATTTGCAGGGATATGGTAATCTTCGGCAACTTTGAGAAATGCCTTCACATATCCAGGAGTCCCATAGAGAGTTCCCATGTGGGTATCGATATGGCTTGGACGGTAACCAAGGGCAATCGATTTTTCGATCTGGGCACGAATCTCTGTTTCTACTTCTGCATTGGAGGCATGCATGGCAACATCGGGAACTTCATGCCATAATTTTCCATCAGGATCAATCAAGCCGGGCACCTTTGACGGATCTGTAACCGAGCCCCAGCGATATTTCGACCATTCACTGGTCAGGGTAAGATGCAGCCCGATGTCCTCTGAACGGTGACTCTTCGCCCATTCGATCATTTCCACTGCATTAGGACAAGGCATCATCACCGCTGCAGAATGAAGGTAACCCTTTCCGAGATAATTCTGGGTTGCTGTATTTGCCTCAGGGCACATCCCCGCATCATCAATATGAAGAAGCAGTACTACCTTCCCCTTTGGAAACCCGAGTTTAACGGCAGACGTTTTGTTTTCCTGAATTGTCTGTACACCGTCAGCCGAAACTGCAGGTTTTTGATCTTCCTTTAGATTCGGTTTTTTTGCAGATACATTCGCAGGGGAAAGGCTTATTCCAATTGCTATAAATATGATAATCATCGAATTTAGCTTATTGCTAAAGAAATTGACAGGCGAAGTTTTTCCAGTGAATTGAGGTCTGAGATTTTTCATTTTCAAAGTTTTTTTTGTTTCTGTTATTCTATTGCGGTTGATGAATAAATTTAATGTTGCTGTTTATCTTGTGATATTAGCCGGATCGATCACAACATGTTTAATCGATTCCTGGTGTGAACCTAAAGAGTAAGAATAGGAGATATTCAACAGCCCATCTTTTGTTTGAATCAGGCACGGATATGAGAAGCTCCCTTTTTTGGTCGGGTCAAATTCGATGAGTTCTTTCCATTTCCAGGTTGCTCCTTCGTCATCAGAAAGGTAAATTGAAAACCGGTATCGTCCGTCATTACTGTCATTTCCGACAAAGGCCCACTTCCCGTCTTTTAAGACACAGATTTCGACACTTGCCTCATTGAGGATTTCTGTTTTAAAGGCAGTACTCCACGACTCACCATTATCTTTTGATATACTATTCTGAACCCGGGTCGGAGCGTCACCACTGTCGCGCATATAGGCAACGATATCTCCGTTTTTCTTCACTGCAAGTGCGGGTTGTATTGGTCCGCGTCCTACAATCGGAAGGCTTGGCCTCCAGGTTTCACCATTATCATCAGAGATAGCAACCATAGAGAAATTTAAACCGTCAGAATAGAGTGGAAGGAGAATTCTTCCACTTTCGAGTGTGATTGGATGGATCCTTGTCATCCAGCCAATACTCCGTTTAAGAAGATCTTTGCTTGCCTCCTTAATCATCGTTTCATAGGAGGGGGCAAAAGAAGCCCAGCCTGCCTCATTCTTTGGCAATTCCTTAAATCGTTTCTCAACTTCAATGACAAAATTATCGTTCGGCTTCAGCAGAATATTATCCTGCCATTCCCAAACCGGGGCCTCATCGCCTTGATAATTCGTTGAGGTACGGAACCTTAAAATGGCATCTTCCCATTTATTGGCCTGGACTGCAACCCAGAACAGGAACAATTTCCCATTTCTGTTCAGAAACAGGACGGGGTTACAATCGGGAATCCCTTTGGTGTCAGCCATCAAGAAGGGTGTTGTCCAGCTTTTTGCCCCCTTTTTTAGTCGTGCCCCCATAATCCTGACATCATCTGCATTTCGCTCACCGCTCCCCTGAAACCAGGCAGCCAACAGGTCTCCATCGGGAAGCATTACGATACTGCTGCCATGGGTGTGTTCCTGCTGCGCTGGAAAAATAAGCTCTTCACTCACAATCGCATGTTTGGAATTTCGGGTCTGTGAACTGCCATTCAGGGCAACTATAAACCCCAAACCAATAAAAAAAATTAATGTCTTAACCATTTGTTTATCTATTAGTTGATTTGTTTTATTCCTCAGGCCAGAGGCCATTTAAAATAGGTTTGGTTTTAAGTTTTGACGGGTCTACAACCACATGTTTGATTAATTTTCGGTTCCAGGTATAGGTAATGTGAACCAATCCATCTTTGGTTTGAATGACAGCTGGGTATGAATATTCCGCTTTTAGATCGGGGTCGTTTTCGAGTAGCACTGCACCATTCCAGGTAATCCCGTCGGGAGATAATGCAATATTCAAAGTACTTCGGGATCTCCAGTCGAATTTGGCATTAAAGTGGTTATAAATCAGAATGTTTAATCCGTTTTTCAAAGTTACGGCATCTATTCCTGAATTTGGATTCGGCAAGGATGTTAATTCGAACTTGCTCCAGCTCTTTCCCTGGTCGGAGGACCATGACGTTACAATTACCTTACTTTTACTGCGGCAGAGTATTTGAATCTTACCATCCGGATGTACAAGAACAGTTGGCTGAATGACAGCAATCTCTTTGCCATCGTTCAGGTCACCGGTCCGTTTCCAGGTGGCTCCCATATCCGGTGATGTTTCGATATGGGCTTGCCAGCCATTATATTCTGTACTTGAGGGACACAGCAATTCACCGTTACTTAGCAAAACCGGTTTGTTTTTTATCGGACCCCATATCCCCTCTGGTAACCTCACCGGTTTCGTCCAATTCTGTCCGTTGTTTGAAGACGTTATATATTCACCCCACCAATCGGAGCAATTGGGGCCGACCTTATAAAATAATTTGATCTCTTTTCCAGTATTATAGAGGACCGGATTCCAGGTTGGAAACCGATTCCCTTGAGTTTGAACGCCATTGGCAACTTCAACAGGAGTGGTCCATTTGCCAAGCTGATAGCGACTTAACCATATCCCAACTCCCGGATCGCGCTCCTCTTTCCCGCCGAACCATGCAGCAATCAAACCATCGGAAGTCTCTGCAATTGTTGAGGCATGACAGCTTGGAAATGAGACATCCTCTTTTTTGTAAATAAACTCGGAAGCGATTATTGCATTACTCCCTTTAAAGGGATTATCCGCAAAGCAGGCTGTTGAAAAGCGTAAAGCTACAATTAGGATAACAAGGGTGTTTGTTCGCATCTTTTGATCTTAAAAATCAGTTTTATTTGCAAAAAAATGCTTCGATATGCAAAGACATAACCTGCCCAGGCATATTGAAGCATCTGTATTCCCGGGACAAAGCTGCCAGTTTAATGACATTTAATCCCGGATTTGCATTTCCAAAGGGTTATTTCATGTGATTACAATTTATTTTTAACGGCTACATGGAACTCGCCATGAAACAATCTTATGCACGGATTGTCACTCATTGCTTGTTTCATAAGCTCAAAAACCCTTGGTTGTACTAGGCGATGATTCCTTTAAAATGGGCGACATATTCTTCAATTTTCTTCTTATCATCACCTTCATACTTCGAAAGTGGTAACGCAGTATAATCGTTGCAAATTCCCATTGTAGCCAATACGCATTTAAGTCCCCTGATATATTTGGAACTGTTACTGGATACGGCATAAATTGTATTGTAAAGTTGAATGTTTAACTCCCGAAGAATCGCAATTTTTTCAAAATCACGGGCGATAGAGGCGTCGTACATTTCGACAAATAACTTTGGATAGATATTTGCTCCTCCTGCAATCGCGCCATGACCACCCTGCAATATTGTTTCAGGTATAAATAGTTCTGTTCCTGTTATAATTGCAAATTCAGGAATATTTTTAAACTCTTCAATTAAATTAGTCTGGTAAAACATATCTCCGGAACTATCTTTAATTCCGATAGCCCCAAGTTTTTGTCCGATCTTAACTGTTTCAATATCCATATGGAGCTTAGTATGGCTCGGCATATTGTATAATAACAGTGGTAATGGTGATTTAGGGATCAGGTTTTCAAGATAAACAACTAATTCGTCCTGAGAAATAGGCATGTAAAATGGTGGGGCTACCACAACTGCGTCTGCTCCAACTTCTTTTGAATAGTGTGCAATTTCAAGAGAACCTTCGAACGAGGTATCAGTAATTCCTACCATGACAGGAATCCGTTTATTGGTCAATTCGCAGGTTCGTTTGATAAATTCCTTGCGCAATTCATAACTAAGGCTAGGCGCCTCTCCGGTGGTTCCCAAAATAAAAAGTCCATGAACGCCACCTGAAATAAGATGTTCAACGAGTTTTTCAAGTCCTTTAACATCAAGCGTATTATTATCCAGAAGTGGTGTAATCACAGGAGGAATAATCCCCCTCAATGGTAGTTTCATAGTAGTATTGTATATAAATATTTTAAAGAAGTAGCGGCTATTTTAAAAGTCGTAAAAGAAAGTTCTTAAATTATCCTGATCCTTAGTACAAATTAATGGAATCAACTTCTTTTTTACTTCTATAATCTTGTTCTATTTGCATTGTATTTTAACTGTTATCTGATATTATTCTTTTATATTTGTCTTTTCAAGTTAAAAAAATTAAAACGGAACGAGATGGAAATAATTTATGAAAAGATATTTGTCTCTCATAATTATTCATTTATTACAAGGAAATTACAATTGGCCTCAAATACGACCAAGATTCATTCGCACCGAAACTTTGAGTTGAATTATATCGCCTCAGGTTCCGGGAAAAGAATTGTCGGAAACAGCATTTCGGGTTATGCAAAGGGTGACCTGGTTCTCCTGGGGCCTCATATTCCCCATTGCTGGGATAATTTGGAAACGGAGCAGGATTCGATTGCAGAGTGCATCGTGACCCATTTTAATGAAAATATCATTAGCTCCGATTTTTTTAACATCCCGGAACTCGAACAGGTCGTGAATTTACTGAAAAATGCGAGTAACGGAATTTGGTTTAAAGGAAAAAAAACGGAGAAGGTTGGGCAGACCCTTAAAAAGATGGTGACGCTTAAAGGGCTTGAACGGTATATCGAATTACTTAAGGTTTTTCAACTCCTACTCGAGATCGAAGACCGCGAAAATCTGGCACTTCCATCGGCATTAACGAACTCTTTTGAAACAGATCAGGATCAGATCAATAAAATTTATGAGTACGTTTTCAATAATATTCAGACCGGGATAAAACTAAAGGAGGCATCTGCACTCGTATTTAAAGAACCCGGTTCATTTTGCCGCTATTTCAAGAAAAAAACCAATCAAACCTTCATGGATTATGTAAAAAATGTCCGGATTGGAATGGCCGCAAAATTATTAGCAGAAACAGACAAACAAATTACCCAGATCTGCTACGAATGCGGGTATAATAACCTTGCTAATTTCAACCATTATTTCAGGGTTATCATGAAGAAAACACCATCTGAATACCGGAAGGAGTTTAAATAGGACTGCTCGACTACACGACAATACGACTGCACGTCTACACGACAATACGACTACACGACACTACGACGAGTCACAGGCGAATCTTGACTCCTCCTGATTTTAATATACTTTTTCTGTAAACCTATTTCAGGACTAGACACGTCTTCTCCCCCTCTCCTCTTCGCCCCATCTCCCCCTCGCCCCATCTCCTCTTCGCCCCATCTCCTCTTCACCCCTTCTTCCCATCCCCCGGCAGTTAATATAGTATAGGAATCGGGCAAAAATTGACACATAAAACACGATTTTCTGGTGTTTCTTTGATTAGCTGGAAAAAACACTCTGAATGGCAGATAATCAATGGAGCACCTTATTCGATAAAAAACACCTTCCTTTGTGTAGGTACCCCCTGTTTCGTCCAATTTTTTCGTCTTTTTATTCCTGTTTTTTGGATAAATTCATATCTGGCTTTATTCCGGGCAGAAAAGGAAGAGTAATGTTATTTTATCTCTTACAATTCATTCTTTCCATTAATTTCACAACCGGATCAAATCCCCATTTTTCGTTCAAGAAAATGGTTGTAGATTATGCTGAGAATGCGATCAGTATTGATGATATGCACCCCCGGTTTTCATGGATTATAGCCTCCCAGGAACGAAATCAGACCCAAATCGCCTACCGAATCCTCGTAGCTTCAACTCCAAAAAAAATGAATCTTAAACAGGGTGATTTATGGGATTCGGGGAAAATTATGTCGGGAGAAACCATTCAGCACGAATATGCTGGAGATAACTTAAAATCAAATGCGACCTACTATTGGAAGGTGATCATTTGGGATAATAATTCAAAATATCATGAAAGTCAGGCTGCAAAATTCGAAACTGCAATCTTATCAACGGATGACTGGAAAGCAAAATGGATAGGGAAAGGATCTCCATCCGAACCTTTACCACCGCAGGGTTTTTATAAGGATACAAAGGAACAATATTTAGGGGGTGATTCCATTGTTCATGATGGAAATTCATTATTGCTGAGACGTGAAGTCCAGCTGGCAAAAAAAATCAGATCCGCTAAGGCATTTATCACCGGTGTTGGATTCTATGAATTCTATATCAACGGAAGCCGTGTTGGCGATCGGGTTCTTGCCCCGGCAAAGACCCCCTATCATAAACAAATTCTATACGATACCTACGATGTGACCTCCCTTTTAACAACTGGTGTTAATTCTTTCGGAATCCATCTGGGAAACGGATGGTATAATCCCTATAAGAAATGGTGGAATGACTACCGGATGCAGTGGTTTGGTTCAAAAAAGGCAATTGCTCAAATCGAGATAAGATATACAGACGGCACATCACAACTAATTGTAACAGATAATAATTGGCTATGGTCTCCGGGGCCGATAACCTATAACTGCGTTTATGATGGTGAGATTTATGATGCAAATCTGGATCATCAGGGATGGACAACTGCCGGTTATGACGCGACTGCCTGGAAACCGGCTACGGTTTTTAACAAACCGGATGGACGATTACGCTCCCATCGTATGCCGCCCATTAAGGTCCATGAACGATTTAAACCGCAGGATGTTAAAACTAATCAAAAGGGAGCAAAAGTGTATGATTTCGGTCAGAATTTTGCCGGATGGATTCGGATATCTGTTAAAGGGACAAAAAATACACACCTGAAAATTCGGTTTTCGGAAGATATCAATGAGGATGGATCAATTAATATTACGAGTAACGAATTTGCCAAAGCTACTGCCGAATATATCTTAAAGGGAGAGGGAATCGAGATTTATGAACCACATTTTACCTGGTTTGGATTTAAATATGCCGAAGTTACGGCTCTGGATGGTACTGCGAAGATTATTACAGTTGAAGGGCGTGCTGTTTATTCTGACAATACTCAAACCGGTGATTTTGAATGTGACAATTCACTGGTTAATAAGATTCACAAGGCAACAGTCTGGTCGCAGAAAAGCAATATGATCGGGTATCCGATGGATTGCCCGCAACGCGATGAACGGTTGGGTTGGTTTGGTGATGCTCAGGTCACTGCCGAAGAGGCGATGTTTAATTTCGATATGGCGCTGTTTTACGAAAACTGGTTCGAAGGGATTAAAGATAACCAGGATTTTAAAACCGGTGATATTCCCATTATTTCACCACGACCTTACATTTTTGATGAGGGAATTGAATGGAGCAGTACCTATCTGACAATGCTCTGGCAGTTTTATACTGCCTATGGTGATGTGCGGATTCTTCAGCACCATTATCCGGCGATGAAACGGTATATGGATTTTCTGGACAAGCAGTCTAACGATCTGATCCTCCCCAAAGGATGGATCGGTGACTGGGGAAGTATGGTCAAAGGGTGGAAGGAGGGTGAGCCCTCATCAGTTCCGACGGCCTTTTATTTTCTGAATGCCGGGATCATGTCAGATGTATCACGAATATTGGGCAATAAGATAGATCAGCAATACTATACAGAGCTGCAAAATCGAATAAAGGAGAAATACAATAAAACGTATCTGAATACGGAAACGTCCGATTATAATGATGGAAGCCAGATGGCAAATTCATTTCCGCTGTTTCTCGGAATTGTTCCTAAGAATCTGGAAAACAGGGTGCTGGATAACCTTGTGAATGATATTGCGGTGAAGAATAATACCCATCTCACGACAGGTGTTCTAGGCACCAAATATATGCCCGAGGCACTGGCCCGGATGGGACGTGGCGATGTGGCATGGAATATTATCAATCAGAAAAGCGCTCCAAGCTGGAACGATATGATGCGAAAATATACCACTGTGTGTGAGTTTTGGACATTGAAGCAATCGAAAAACCATGTAATGATGGGAAGTATCGATGCCTGGTTTTATAAATATGTAGCCGGTATTCAGCAGGATGAAAAGATTCCTGCATTCGCCTCCTTCATCGTGAAACCTTTGCAACTCGACAGTCTCGGATCGGCGCAAGGAAGGATCGAAACAATACGTGGAACGATTTTGTCGTCATGGCAAAGGGTAAATGGGCAATATCACCTGAACGTGGAGGTTCCGTATAATACCTCCGCCTTTGTCTACCTTCCGGTGGGAGAAAAAGATCTGATCAGCGAGGGTGGACTTCCATTGGGAAAGGCAATAGGCGTTGAGGATTTAGGCTTTAAAGATGGAGCCCATGTTTTAAAGGTGCATTCCGGAAATTATTCATTTATAACAAGAAAGAATTAAGATATGCGAGCTGCAGCTATATTTATACTTCTGATGTCTGCATGCCGGACCGGAGTCCCAAAAGAGGATTATGCCGGTTATGTGAATCCGTTTATTGGTACAGGGGGTGATATGAAAAACGGATTTGGGAATATGTTTCCTGGAGCTGCCTACCCTTTTGGGATGATTCAACTTAGCCCCGACAACGGGGGACAAGGATGGCAATATGCTGCCGGATACCATTATCCCGACAGTATTATCGTCGGATTTTCCCATACTCATCTTAGCGGTACAGGTGTTGCCGATTATTGTGACATCTCAGTAATGCCAACAACCAAACCAATTGACACAAAATATTTTGTTCAAAGTGATTCAACAATAACCGAAATTATATCCCAAAACGGTCTCAATCCGACGGGTTTCCCAAATCGTGACGGCCATCCTGGGCCATTCGATAAACATTTTCTACTCAAATACAGCTCTAAATTCTCGCATAAAACAGAAAAGGGATCTCCGGGATATTATTCCGTCAATCTGAAGGATGATGACATCGATGTGGAACTGAGTACCGGAGAACTTGCGGCGATGCACCGATACCGGTTTAAGAGACCCTCTGACCTGCAAAATATTGTTTTAAACCTTGGTTTTATAAACAGTGACCGAACCACCAAAGCACTTGTTCGGTACCGCTCGCCCGAAATGGTTACGGGATACCGGTTTTCATCGGGTAAAGCCAGTGTTCAACGGGTTTATTTTGCCATGCAATTTTCACGTAAGATTACAGAATACAGCTATTATAGAACAGATTCAACCGACGGAAAGCAGGTTGCCACGGGGGAAAATATAGCTGCAGTTTTTTCATTTGAGGGGAAAGAAAAGAGCGAAATTCTGATGAAAGTCGCCATCTCCTCTGTCAGTGAAGAGGGAGCATTAGCCAATCTGAAGACAGCCGATCGCTTTGGCTGGGATTTCGATCAGTTTCATCAGGCAAACCGCGAAAAATGGAACCGGGAGTTGTCTAAAATAAAGGTAACGACCACTGATTCAACAAAAAGAACCATTTTTTATACGGCGTTATATCACAGTTTTCTTGCCCCTTACCGGTTTTCGGACGTCGATGGCTTCTATAAAAATTTCAATCAGGCCCCCGATAAAGCTCAGGGCTATACGCAATACACTTTATTGTCACTCTGGGATACTTTCCGGGCCGAAAACCCGTTGTTATTACTGATGCAACCTAAAGTTGAAGTTGACATAATCCATTCAATGATTGCAAAATACCGTCAGACGGGCGAAATCCCGTATTGGGAAATCTCAGGAAATGAAGGGGGATCAATGATCGGATATCATGCTGCTGTGCTGATGGCAGATGCTTTGATTAAGAACGTTGGAAATTTCAACAGGGAAGAGATCTTCAAGGCGCTTGTTGATGCTTCGGAAACCGATCGTAAGGGCCTGGGTTATTACAGACAATTTCATTTTGTCCCAACTGACAAGGAGAAAACCGGCACGGTTTCAAAAACACTCGAATATGCCTACGATGACTGGTGTATCGCACAGATCGCCAAACAGCTCGGAAAGGATAAGGATTATCGGAAATACATGGATCGTTCACTTTATTACAAAAATCTATATGATCCTGCATATCATTTAATGCGTGGGAGAAACAGCGATGGAAGTTGGTATGCACCTTTTCAACCCCGGTTTGCAGAATACGGAAATCCCCATTGCGTGGAGGGGAATACCTGGCAATACTCTTTTTTTGCCCCGCACGATGTGCCCGGATTAATCAATTTAATGGGAGGAAAGCGAAGTTTCGAAATGATGCTCGATAGTTTATTCACCCAGACCTCCGAATTGCTCGGTGAGGATGTTGCGGATGTGACCGGAATGATCGGTCAGTATTCTCAGGGAAATGAACCGGATCATTATTCAGCTTACTTATTCAACTTTGTGAATAAGCCGGGTAAAACACAGTTGTATACAAATAAGATTGTAAATGCGTTATATAAGAATTCACCGGCAGGACTTTGCGGAAATGAAGACTGTGGGCAAATGTCCGCCTGGTATGTTTTTAGTGCAATTGGAATGTATCCGGTGAATCCGGTGGACGGAAGGTACTATTTTGGGAGTCCTCAATTTGAGAAAGTTATTTTTAATCTTCCGAACGGTAAAACATTCACCGTTGTGGCAAAGAACGTTTCAAAGGATAAAATTTATATCCGATCGATAAAACTGAACGGACAACTGATTGACAGGTTATTTATTACGTATGATGAGATTCAGAATGGGGGAAGCCTTGAATTTGAAATGGGTTGTGCCGCTAATTAGAATTAACTAAAAAGAAAATCAATTTTTGCTGATTAGAACAGGCCTCGTAGGGGCCAGATATGGGTAGAAACCGGTTGATTGAAGGCCTAAAAGTGCCGTAGGTACGATATGTAATTTAAGTTCAAATAAGAAAAAATGGATCACACGAAGAGTGATAAAATTGATTTATCCAAATTTTACTGGATTAATCCTCCGGCGGAATTTACTTTGCAAAATGACAGCCTGACAATCATTACCGATCCGGAAACCGATTTCTGGCAGCGCACCTATTACGGTTTTCAGAATGACAATGGGCATGCTTTTGTTAACTCAATGGAGGGTGATTTTACCTTTACCGTAAAGGCATTCTTTAAAGCTGTAAATCAGTATGATCAATGTGGAGTCATACTCTTTCAGGATAGTGAAAACTGGGTAAAAGGATCTGTTGAGTATGAAAATAGTGAATATTCGCGTTTGGGATCAGTGGTAACTAATCTGGGATATTCAGATTGGGCAACAACAGATATTTCGTCAGTGATTCATACGATGTGGTATCGACTAAGCCGTAGAGGTCACGATTTTTGTTTGGAAAACTCTTGGCAAGGCAAAGTCTGGCATCAGATGCGTATTTTCCATATGCACAATCCAATTTCTGAAGCAATAGTCGGCGTTTATGCCTGCAGCCCATTAATATCAAGCTTTGAGGCTGTGTTTTCAGATTTTGATCTGGGACCTTGCAAATGGAGCGATCACCATTCAATTTAAGACTGCATTTCTATTAACTTACGTGAACGATTTATCAGAGCAACTAGACAACAAACAGAATTTGCAAATCAATCATTAAGTGAGAATCTGATCAGTGAGCTTATTGTTTCCATTATTCACATTTGCTAAATCCATAATTTATGAGGAGTTATAATTTAATCCGACAGTTTTCTCTGATTTTTAGTTGTCTGTTGGCAGTGAATTTTTATTCATGCAAGGAACAACCCCGGAAGGCAATCTCAAAGCAAGAGATTGCGTCCTATCCAGATACCGCCTTCGTTCAGGAAATTCACGATGGCTTTCAAATAAGTGGCAATAAGGGGGATAATGAAGTAAGGAGTATTGTCCTGGATAAAGCTTCTAATGTTTGGATTGCCACGGCCTCGGGAATTTTCAGAAAGGGGGCTGAAAGCAGGAGCTGGGAACCAATTATTACCGGACCAGGGCGCGGACCGGCCTATTCGGTAGTTGTAAATCCTGACGGAGCCGTTGTGATGGGAACCTGGAATGGAATCTACCGGTATTCCCAAAATCAACTACATAAGGAAGAGGGGGTAAAACCTCCAATTTCAATTATTTGTAATGATGGCGGAGGAAATTATGCACTGGGTCCGAACGGTATCTGGCATTCAAAAGCAGATGGCTGGGAGTTTTTAAATTATCCGATTGCCCGTACAGTTCGTGATGCCGCGATCGATAGTAAAGGATTCTTGTGGGTAGGAACCGATGTTGGACTATACCGTTGTCAGGGTGGAAGGTCTACCTTATTTCAAAATACTGACGAGCTGATTAGTTGTTACCTAAAGGCAATCGCCTTTGATTCCAGGGGTGATTTATGGGCAGGAGGAATGGGGGGTGTTTCGATCCGGAGCGGCGATCACCTGATTAAAAGCCTCACTCCAAATGAGGGGATTCCCTCAACTCATGTAAATTGTATACGGCTCTCTCCCGATGGGTTGATGTGGGTAGGAACGAATATGGGTGTCGTGCGGTTTGCTGCGAATGGCACTCACTCATTGCGCTTTAGCCAGCGTTGGCTGACTGACAATAAAGTCCTGGATATTGCCTTCGATATTCAAGGGAATGCCTGGCTTGGTACAGCACATGGGGTGAGTGAAATCAAACGGACGATGATGACCCTGGAGGATAAAAAAAACAATTTTTATGGCCAGTTGATGAACAGGCATATTCGTGACCCGTGGACCTGCGGTTTTCTGAAACTGGATACTCCCGGGGATACCGCTTCGTGGCACAACTCCGATGATGATAATGATGGCGAGTACACCGGTGGATACCTCGCGATGGAGAGCTTCAGATATGCCGTTACGAAAGACGAAGATGCCAGAATCAAGGCACGTAAAGCTTTTGATTTCCTTAAATATTTACAGACTGTAACGGGTTCGGAAGGCTTCTTTGCCCGCTCAATAGTTCCTCTTGATTGGCCAAGTGTGAATGACCCAAATCAAACCTATACCCCGCAGCAGGTAGCCGACGAGCTGGTTAAGGACCCCCGGTTTAAACCAGTTGAAATCAGATGGAGAAAATCGAAAGACGGAAAATGGCTATGGAAAGGCGATACCAGTACTGATGAGATGGACGGTCATATGATGAGCTATTTCTTTTATTATGAACTTGCTGCAAACCAAGAGGAGAAGTCGCTTGTCCGTGATCATGTAAAAAAGATCATCGACCACCTGATTGAAACCAAATACAATCTGGTTGATGTGGATGGATTGCCAACCCACTGGGCGATCTGGTCACCTGAACAAATCAACCACGATCCCGACTGGGCCTCCGAGCGAAGTATAAACTCGTTTGAACTATTGGCCTATCTTAAATTGGCAAAACATCTTACCGGAGATGAAAAATACGAAAAGGAGTATCGCCGCCTGATCGACACCGAGGGCTACCTCGAAAATGTGTCTCATCTGAATCAGAAGAATCCGGCATGGCAAATCTATTTCGACCGCACACTCGAAGGGTATCTTTTCCCTATCCTTGTGAAATGTGAGACAGATCCTAAACTGAAAGCTTTTTACGAACAATTACTTGAAGCTTGGATGGCCAATCAGCCTGCGGGTGAAAACCTCATCAATAATCTGATGTATGCCTATGCAACGGGTAAAAATGTGAATGTGCCTCAGACAATTGAATTCCTTCGTGATACTCCCCTCGACCTGATGGACTGGCCTGTTGATCACACGCTTCGTGAAGATGTTCAGATCGTTAGAAGCCCGATCCTCGAAGAGGTTCAGGTGTCGGAGCTTCCACCTGCCAGTATCCGGGCTACTGTACGATGGGATAAAAATCCCTGGGCCGCAAAACAAGGAAATCTTCGTATGGTCAGGGAACCGGTCTTCTGGCTCTGGCCTTACTGGATGGCCAGATATCAGGGAATTATTAAGTAAAGAGATCTTATTCTAACCGAAAACCAAATCGACCAATTTAATACGCTCAAATTATAACTAAACCCAATGAAAATAAAATTAATAGCTTTATTCCTCCTTGCACTTGCAGCAGCGTGTACTTCGCAAAAGAGGATTTCTCCCACTAAAGTGACAACCCTCCGATGCGAATACCTTCCGAACCCTGTCGGGATGGATGTTGTGAATCCGCGACTTTCGTGGCAGATGAAAAAAGATCTCCCGGGTGCCAGCCAAACAGCCTATCGGATACTGGTCGCAACAAGCGCCGAAGAATTGTCCAAAAACAGTGGTGATCTGTGGGATACCGGTAAAATAGAGTCCGATCAATCCGCACAGGTGATTTATGCCGGCAAACCTCTGACATCCGGAATGAAGGTATTCTGGAAAGTTCAGATATGGGATGAAGCGAAAAGTGAATCGCTATGGAGTACCGTTTCAGAATGGGAGATGGGGCTGCTCAGTGCCACTGATTGGCAGGCCAGGTGGATCGGGGCACCCGCATCACTCACAACCGGCGATTTGAAACATGCTGCTCCGCTCTTCCGGAAAGAACTTAACCTCCTCAAAAAAGTCAAAAAAGCGAGCGTATACATCAGTGGCCTGGGATATTATGAGTTGTACATCAACGGCACAAAAATCGGAGATCATGTACTGTCACCCAATCAGACTAATTACGATCGGCAGAAAGTTGAGAAATGGGAAGAATCCCGGATAGGGAATATGACCTCAACGGTTCTATATGAGACTTTTGATATAACTTCATCTTTAAAAGAGGGGGGAAATGCCTTAGGAGTTATCCTTGGAAATGGATGGTACCTTCAGGCAGACCGCCCGAATGATACGATGTTGTGGTACGATACCTCCCGTTTGATGGCTCAGTTCAAAATTGAGTATGAAGATGGAAGCAGTGAGCTAATTACAAGCGATGAAAATTGGAAGTCATCCTTAAGTCCGATTCTTTACAACGGGTTACACTCCGGTGAAATCTATGACGCCAGACTCGAACAGAAAGGGTGGAATGAGGCAGGATTTGATGATTCAAAATGGGTAAAAGCAGAGGTTGTCCGCGCACCTACAGGAATACTTAGAGGGCAGATCTCTGCCCCTGACCGCATTACGAAAACTATTCAACCGATTTCTGTAATTGAACCGGATAAAGGGGTATACCGTTTTGATATGGGAAGGTTGTTCTCCGGTTGGGCAAGACTTAAACTCACAGGTCCTAAAGGGACGAAAATCAAACTCCGATTTATTGAGGAGTTTGGCCCAACGTATAATCAAACAGACACTTACATTATGAAGGGTGAAGGGACTGAAATCTGGGAACCCCGTTTTACCTGGCATGCGTTCCGATATGTTGATGTTTTCGGTTCTCCGACAAAACTGACCCTTGAAAATGTAGATGGCCGTGTAGTAAATACAGACATCACTAAAACCGGGACTTTCGAGTGTTCCAACACCTTGCTAAATAAGATACTCGATAACTATCAGTGGACACAGCTTGGGAATGTTCATGGAGGAGTTCCGAGTGATTGTCCCCACCGTGAGCGACGCGGATATACCGGCGATGGTCAGATTTCGGCCAGGGCTGCAATTTACAACTTCGACATGTCGCAGTTTTACACCAAATGGCTCAACGATATTGCGGATGCCCAAAACCATAAAACAGGATATGTCCCCAACACAACCCCTTATCAGGACGGTGGTGGTGGAACACCCTGGGGATCTGCCTATGTGATTATTCCCTGGTATATGTATCAGTATTATGGCGATATGCGGATCCTGCAAAAACATTACGACGGGATGAAGCATTGGATCGAATACATGAAAAATTCGCTGAACAAGGATGGAATTCTTTCAGGTCAGGGACTTGGCGAGTGGGTCCCTCCCGAAATTGTAGATATCCCTGCTGACTTCGTAAACAGCTGTTACTATTATTATTGCATTGATATGATGGTTCAGATTTCAGGTATTCTGTCTAAAACTGAGGACAAGGGACATTTTGTCCAACTGGCAGAAAACGCCCGAAATGCAATTAATACAGTTTATTACAATGCTGATAAATCGAGTTATTCGATTGGCCGGCAAGGGGCTAATATTTACCCCATCGGCTTCGGAATTGCTGAGGCTAAAAATGTCAGTGCAGTCTTCGATAATCTTGTCAAAAATGTGGTTAGCGATAATAAGGTCCATTTTGATACAGGGATCCTGGGGACACCGTTGCTGCTTGAAGTGTTAACGAAACTTGACCGCGCTGATCTGGCATTTACACTTATGAACCAGCGTGATTTCCCCGGTTTTGGATGGATGATCGAAAAGGGGGCCACCACCATCTGGGAAACTTTCCAGGGGGATGTTTCCCACAGTCATCCGATGTTCGGCAGCGTTTGTGCCTGGTTTTATCAGAACCTCGGCGGGATTTCCCCCGATCCTGCAAAGCCTGGTTTTAAACACACAATCATTAAACCGACCCCGGTGAGCAGCCTCACATTCGCAAAATCTTCCTACGAATCATTATATGGAACCATAAAATCTGAATGGAAATTTGCAGGTGATGATTACCTGCTGAAGGTTACCATTCCGGCCAATACCACTGCAACTGTATATGTCTTAGCCCTTCGTGAGGATTGTGTTAACGAAGGTGGAAATCCTGTAAAGAAAAACCTTCATATTAAACAGCTCGGGCAGGAGGGTAAGTATGCGGTTTATGAAATTGAATCGGGAGACTATGAATTTCTTTCGAAAGGGCCGAAGCGTCTACTGAAACATATCATCCTTTCGAATCCGATCATTCATCCCGGAGATACCCTTGCACAGGTACGCGATTCTATTTTAGTGCATATAACATCAGATGTTGCTGAGGCCGCAATTCATTATACAACTGATGGGTCTGAGCCTGACAGCACATCCTCCCTGTTTCGTAAACCATTCTATATCTCAAAACCAACAAAAATCCGGGCGAGAGCAATGCTGAATGGTTATGAATCAAGTTTTGTAAAATCGAATTATTTCGATTTCATTGATCCCAAAACAAATGGGTTAACCTATCAGTATTACGACGGAGCATGGATGAAGATTCCCGAATTTGCAAAACTCACACCCCTAAAATCCGGAACCACCTATAGGTTCACCCTTGACGATATTATCTCCACCAGGGATGAATTTGCACTCTCATTCAACGGGAAAATAAAGATCAACAAGGCTGGAAACTATACATTCTATATTCAGTCAAATGATGGAAGTAAATTATTTATAAACAATCAGCTGGTTATTGATCATGACGGCCCTCACGGTGCAGACATTGAGAAATCCGGAAAAATAGTTTTACAGCAAGGGGTTTTTCCGATAAAACTTGATTATTTTCAGGCCGGCGGCGGAATGTACCTCCTGCTAAAATATTCAGGACCGGGAATTGAAAAACAGGAGGTTCCGGCGATGGTGCTGTTTCAAAAATAAATCCGATTTTCTAATTCAGTGTAGACTAAATTGCATCCTCATAACCAAACATGATGACTAAACTTTCGGATAATCCTGGCTCCTATCGCTACCGAATTCTTGCGCTTGTCTTTATGGCAACTACAATCAACTACTTCGACCGCAGTATTGTCGGGGTAATGGCGCCAACCCTGCAAAAATTATTCGACTGGTCAAACAAGGATTATGCGGCAATCATGGTCTCCTTCAAAATTGCCTATGGCATAGGGCTTTTGTTCATGGGTGGTGTGATCGATAAATTAGGGACTAAAATAGGATATACCCTCTCGATTGTTATCTGGAGCATCTTCGGAATGTTGCATGCTGTAATCAGGCCTGCATTTAGCTTAATCGGGTTTATCACCGCCCGCTTCGGGCTTGGGATTGGAGAATCCGGAAATTTTCCGGCCGCGATTAAAACTGTGGCGGAGTGGTTTCCTAAAAAAGATCGTGCATTTGCAACAGGGATTTTCGATGCATCAACGAGCGTCGGTGCAATATTAGCACCATTTATTGTGGGAGCGATCGTTTCGGCAGAGGGAAAGAACTGGCAGCTCCCCTTCCTTTTTACCGGGGTCTTAAGCGCATTATGGGTATTTTTATGGATCAGAACTTATCAAAAACCCGAAGTACATCCTAAGCTTTCAAAATCCGAATTAGCCTATATCAACAGTGATTCGGCCGGGGAGAACCAGGAGAATATCCCATGGCTTAAACTCCTGCCTAAACGCGAAACCTGGGCTTTTGCATTAACCACAATAACAGACGGAGTTTGGTGGTTTTACCTTTTCTGGGGCGCCAAATTCCTGGCGGTCCAGTTCGGCGTAGATATTGAAAATATCGGTCCACCATTCTTAATTATTTTTCTTATGGCCGACGCAGGGAGTCTTTTAGGCGGATATTTCTCGGGAGTGCTCATAAAAAGAGGGTGGTCTATCAATAAGGCGCGGAAAATTACAATGCTTATTTGTGCCATTATCATCCTGCCCGTCTCCTTTGTTCCAGTTATCGCGGGCAAATGGGTTGCAGTCTTTCTGATTGGTCTTGGCGCCGCAGGGCACCAGTCGTGGTCAATCAACAGCTATACCCTGGTTCCTGATGTCTTTCCCAGGAAGGCAGTCGCTTCTGTGATCGGGATTGGGAAAATGGTAGGGGTAGCCGTTGCCATTGTTGCAGACATTGCTTTGGGTGCCGTACTGGACACCGCAGGCAATTCGGGCTATTTCTGGGCCTTTGTGATTGCCGGATTGTCGTACCTTACCATTTTGGGATTCGTTCACCTTTTAATGCCAAAAATGACTCCACTGGATGATAACCTGAACTATATATCCCAATAAATTATGAAATTAAAATTTTAAAAGGAGGTACCGTCAGGCACCTAATATGGTTAGAAAATAAGGTTTTAAAAAGATTATCCCGTCACGGACAGGACGGAATTGCCATTATGATCGTAGACATTCTACCCATATAATATACCTGATGGGATTAATTCACGATTTAGAGATCATTTAATACCCAATAATTCAATTTGAAAAATATGAATATCATCATTTCAGAAACTAAACAGCAACTTGGATCAATAGCTGCAAAAGCAGGCGCAGATCATATCCGAAAGGCAATCCTTGAACGCGGGGAAGCCAATATTATTGTGGCAACAGGTGCATCCCAGTTCGAAATGCTCGGTGAACTCGTTAAGGAGGATATTAACTGGTCAGTTGTGACTGCCTTTCATTTGGACGAATATATTGGAATATCTGAACAACACCCTGCCTCATTTCGTAAATACCTGAAGGAGAGATTTGTGGATCTTATCCCTATCAGGGAATTCTATTATGTAAACGGGGAAACTGACCCTAACGCAGAATGTGCCCGGTTAGGGGAAATAATCCGTAACCATCCGATCGATGTGGCATTTGTGGGTATTGGCGAAAACGGCCATTTAGCGTTCAATGACCCGCCGGCAGATTTTGAAACCGAGGAGCCTTACCTGGTCGTTAACCTGAATGATGCGTGCCGTCATCAGCAATTAGGTGAAGGTTGGTTTCCAACATTTGAGGATGTCCCCCAAAAGGCTATCAGCATGTCTATCAGACAGATTATGAAATCAAAGTCAATTATCTGTAGTGTTCCAGATGAGCGGAAAGCAAAAGCAGTTTATGATACACTCAACGGTGAAATCACACCTGACTGTCCTGCTTCAATAATGCGAAATCATCCCGATGCATTCTTATACCTTGACCTCCAGTCCTCCTCATTGATTTAAAATCAAATTTCTAAAAGAGAAAACAACTAAACTGAATATGAATATTAACCTTAAGAACTCTTTTTCTGCATTGGCTATCTGGCTAGTTGTATGCAGCTTCACACCGGTTGACACTAAAAAGTCAAATCTGGATTATGTGGACCCTTACATTGGTGGAATGGGGCATCTTCTCCATCCCACACGCCCCAATGTGCAACTTCCAAATCAGATGATCCGCATGCACCCACTGCGTGCCGATTTCCTTGATGATCAGATCAGCTTCTTCCCTCTATCTATAATTTCACACCGCAATGGAGAGCTATTCGGCGTCCTTCCGGGAAGCGGAAAGTCCGAGGCCGGCACATGGAAGGAGCGCCAGACTTACGACCACGATCTCGAGATAGTCCGGCCTTACTATTTTTCAACTTATCTGATCGATGAGGATATAAAAGTTGAATTTACCCCCGGAAATAAAATAGGTTTCTTCCGCTTTAGCTTTCCTGCCAAAAGTGATAAGACATTAAGGTTTCAGATCAATCAGGAGGGACATTGGGATGTAATCTCCAAAAACAGTATCGCTGGCGAAGAACAATTCTTCGGGATGAAGGGATACGTTTACGGGGAGTTTAATCAGGACTGTAAGGTCGTCATTAAAAGGGAGACCCGGCTTATCAAAAAATCGAATAAAACAAGGCAGGAGCCCACCGCCTGGGTTGAATTTTCGAAAGACGTGGCCAAACCTGTTGAATTCAAATATGCCATCTCCTATATCAGCCCTGAACAAGCCAAACTCAATCTTAAAAATGAGATCTCAGACTGGGATTTTGAAGCGCTCAAAAATAAAGGTGAACAGGTTTGGGCAAATACGGTGGACCAGATTAGTATTAAAGGGGCAACCGAAGCACAGCGCCGCACGTTTTTCACCTCGCTGTACCGAACCTATGAAAGGATGGTAAACATCAATGAGTATGGAAGTTATTACAGTGCCTACGACCATAGGGTTCACAAAACCGACCGCGATTTTTATATTGATGATTGGGTGTGGGATACTTATCTCGCTAACCATCCCCTTAGAATGATCCTCCAACCACAAAAGGAGGCCGACATGCTTAATTCGTATACCTTAATGTATGAACAGGGCGGATGGATGCCGCAATTCCCCCTCCTCTATATCGATAACCCGGCCATGAATGGGTTCCACTCCACCATCGTATTTCTGGATGCCTGGAGAAAAGGGATTCGGGGATACAATGCAGAGAAGGCCTATGAGGGGATCGCTAAAAATGGATATAAAGCCACTTTACTTCCCTGGAGAAACGGACCTACATGCTCTCTGGATACCTTCTACCGCGAAAAGGGATATTATCCTGCCCTCATGCCGGGAGAGGTGGAGACCGTGAAAGAGGTAGACAGTTTCGAAAAACGGCAGAGTGTGGCAGTAACCCTTGGCGCCAGTTATGATGACTGGGCACTCTCTGAAATGGCCAAAGAGCTTGGACATAAAAAAGACGAGGACTATTTCCATAAACAATCCACCAATTACCGCAATTTATACCGGCCAGATAAGAAACTTATGTGGCCCAAAAATGCGAAAGGGGATTGGATTGACATTGACCCTAAATTTGACGGTGGTCCTGGTGGACGCGATTATTACGATGAGAACAACGGCTATACCTATCAGTGGCAGGTTCAGGAAGATATCCACGGTCTAATCAAACTCATGGGTGGTCGTGAGAAATTCACCGCCACGCTCGACCAGTTGTTTCGTGAAGACTTAGGCCGTTCCAAATTCCAGTTCTGGGCCAAATTTGCCGATGCTACCGGCATGGTCGGGCAATTCTCGATGGGCAATGAGCCCAGTTTCCACATTCCATGGTTGTATAATTATTCAGGCGAACCGTGGAAAACTCAAAAAAGAGTCCGGTTTTTACTCGATGTCTGGTTCCAGGATAATATCTTTGGAATCCCCGGAGATGAAGATGGAGGAGGGATGACTGCCTTTGTCGTCTTTGCGTCAATGGGTTTCTATCCCGTCACCCCCGGTCTGCCAATTTATAACCTCGGAAGTCCTGTCTTTGAGGAGGTCAAAATAAAACAAAACAATGGCAAGACTTTCACAATTATTGCGCATAATTATGCAAAGGGGAATAAGTATATCCAGTCGGCGAAGTTAAATGGTCAACCACTAAACCGGCCATGGTTTACACATACAGACCTGATAAACGGGGCAACCATCGAACTGGAGATGGGCGCCTATCCGAACAAGAAATGGGGAGCCGCTCCTGAAGATGCACCACCTTCTGCAATTGAATAGATGATTAGAAATAAATATATTGGCAACGACGCAAAGACAAGGCATGCTTAGAGATAAGACAAGCTTTGTCTCTGTAATCACCACAAAGTCAAATCGATTAATTGATTTGACTTTGTGTTTTTGGGAAGGAATATTAAAGGTAGAATACTATCCCTTCATCTTATCAACATCTTGTCTGGAATCAAAAATATCAGTGATATAAATGCAATCACCAACGACTCTATAAATTATCTTAAAATGGCTTTCAATAATACGCCGATGACCTAATCCTAAATGCTCCAAGAATGGTTCTTTCTGGCCTTTGAGTGGATTTAAGCACAAAGTATCCGCCTTATCTAAGATCCGATCACGGATTGCTATCAATTTATCTTGGGAGATTTCCGGGCCGATAAAATCCAATAATTCCTGAAGGCTATCAAGTGCTTGCTCGGTAAATACAAGCTTCATTTCCAAATTTTGTCGTTTATTACCTGCTCAATCTCATCTCTTGAAAATACTTTTCCCTCCAATATATCATTTTCTGATTTTTCGGCTCTTGCTATCAGCTTTATCTTTAAAACTTCCTCTTTACGAAGGGTTTCATAAAACTGATTAATTAAGCTCTCATCTAATTGGTCCAAATGTCTATGGATAAAATCTCTTTTTTCAATTGTATTCATAATTTCAACCTATTAATCTCCAACAAATTTAGTAGTTTTAACACGTTTTAAGAAATGATATGGTAAAATTGTTCAAAGTATTTAATTTCGGGATTAATGACGAGTTGAACAAGAAACACTAAGAAGGTGTAATTAATGATTTTTCAATAGGTATTAAATAGTTATGGTCATGAACTAGGTATCTGAGACAGGATAGCATATTTGATTTTGAATTTATTATTTAACCAATCCAACCTAAAACAGAGAGAACCTATGGAAGACAAAAATGAATTACCAAAGAATAAAAATAAATCGATTTTCCTTTTAATACTTGGAATTTCCATGTGCTTGCTTTCCATTTTCTGGATCTTCGCAAGATTTGCAGAAAATGATTTGATAAAGCCTTTCGATTGGATTTATTCCGGTTTTTTTGCATTAAGTGGAGTAACTAATATTTTTATAGGTCTTGACTCTTCGATTGAACAATTTTTTGGAAAAGGGAACTTGAAGTAAACAGAAACTAAAAAACCACCATAAATAACCGCAGAGAATTCCTGAAGAAAGGTGTACTGTCAGGGATCCTTATATTAAGAGTTACTGGTTTAGGAAGCGATCTGGTGGCGCTACGTAAATCCATTAAAATTCACAATTCCCAAGTCGGATTTTGGTACTATGTTTGATTATGAATCGGTTAAGTTTTTTGATGAATGTATAAAAAAAGCCCCATTCAACGAATGAGGCTTGAAAACTATATTTTGGGTAAATTTAATCCAATGTTTTGGCAACAGATACCTGTTCGAAGGCTTCGATAAAGTCACCCTCCTTGAGGTCGTTGTACCCACGGATATTCAGACCACATTCGTAACCCTTGGCAACATCCTTAACATCGTCCTTGAACCGTTTCAATGATTCAAGATCGCCTGTAAACACTACAATACCGTCGCGGATAAGGCGAACCTTGGAGTTCCTTGTAATCTTACCGTCCCTGACAATACATCCGGCAATGGTACCCACCTTGGTAATATTGAAGACATTAAGAATTTCTGCAGTACCCTTGATCTCCTCCTTGATTTCGGGGGCAAGCATCCCCTCCATTGCCGATTTAACCTCGTTGATCGCATCATAGATGATTGAATAGAGGCGAATGTCAATCTCTTCCTTCTCAGCAAGCTTCCTTGCACTGAGGGAAGGACGGACCTGGAAGCCGACGATAATGGCGTTCGATGCAGAGGCAAGCATAACGTCCGATTCGGTAATCTGTCCAACTGCCTTGTGAATCACATTCACCTGGATCTCCCCAACAGAGAGTTTGATTAATGCATCTGCCAAAGCTTCGATAGATCCATCAACGTCACCCTTGACGATAATATTGAGTTCCTGGAAGTTTCCGATCGCAATACGACGGCCAATTTCATCCAGTGTAATATGTTTTTGAGTACGAAGACCCTGTTCACGTTGCAATTGTTCGCGTTTATTGGCTATCATTCGAGCCTCACGTTCATTCTCCATGACGTTAAACTTGTCGCCTGCCTGAGGAGCACCATTCAACCCAAGAATAAGTACCGGTTCAGCAGGGCCAACCAAATCAACACGCTGATTTCGTTCATTAAACATCGCCTTGACGTGACCAAAATGTGGTCCGGCAAGAATAACATCACCAACCCGTAAAGTACCGTTCTGAACCAGGATTGTTGCAACATAACCACGTCCCTTGTCAAGAGAAGATTCAATTACAGAACCAACTGCTCGTTTGTTTGGATTTGCCCTAAGCTCGAGCATATCGGCTTCGAGGAGCACTTTTTCAAGAAGCTCCATAACACCTTGCCCACCCTTGGCAGAAATATCCTGCGACTGGTATTTACCACCCCAGTCTTCAACCAGGAAGTTCATTTGTGCAAGTTGTTGTTTTATTTTTTCAGGGTCAGCCGCATGCTTATCAACCTTATTAATGGCGAAAATAATTGGAACCCCGGCTGCTGTGGCGTGGTTGATTGCCTCAATGGTCTGAGGCATCACGTCGTCGTCAGCAGCGACAATAATAATAACGATATCTGTAACCTGGGCACCACGGGCACGCATGGCCGTAAACGCCTCATGACCAGGAGTATCCAGGAAGGTTATCTTCCTTCCACCCTCAAGTGTTACATTATATGCGCCAATGTGCTGGGTAATACCCCCTGCCTCACCAGCGATTACATTGGCTTTACGTATATAATCGAGTAAAGATGTTTTACCGTGATCGACGTGACCCATTACAGTAACAATCGGAGGTCTTGTAACCAGATCAGATTCAAGATCCTGTTCTTCGATAATTGCTTCCTGAACCTCGACGGAGATAAATTCAACTTTGAACCCAAATTCATCGGCTACAACAGCCATAGTTTCAGCATCAAGCCGCTGGTTAATAGAGACAAATAGCCCAAGAGACATACAGGTTGCAATAATCTTTGTAGGTGGAACATCCATCATTGAGGCTAGTTCATTTACCGACACGAACTCAGTTACCTTAATAATGCTTTTGTCCATTTCGTCGCGGGCACTCTGTTCAGCCAGTTTCTCACTGAAAGCTAACCGTTTATCACGACGATATTTCGATCCTTTGGTTTTCTGACCTTTGGTGGTCAGACGGGCTAAAGTTTCCTTGATTTGTTTTTGAACATCCTCATCTTTAACCTCCTGTTTAGCAGGAGCTTTTTTCTTAACTACAAGGGATATCTTCTTTTTTAGTTTATCTGATTTCTCAGGTTTAACGGTATCCTTATTAAGCTCGGCAGGTTTCTTTTCCGGTAAATCAATCCGTTCTTTGCTGTCTTTGGGAACACGCTTCCGTTTTTTCTTATTCCTCAGAAGACTTTCGTCAAGGCGGGTAGGTTTTTTCTTTTCTTCGACAGGAAGGTCGATCCTGCCAATAACAGTAGGTCCGGTAAGTAATTTACGATCGAGCTTAAAAATTTCATCCGGGATTTCCAGATCGTTTGAGACAACCTCCCTGGGACGGATGATCTCTACTCTTGCTGGTCTTTCGCGTTCATTTTGTGGTCTGTTATTCTCTTCTGAAGCCTTCCGTGTAATTATTTTCTTTTTAATAATCTCTTTTACAGGCTTTTCCGGAGTTCGGACGGGATTTAGATCTATTTTACCGATTACCTTAATATTATTTTCAATCTGGGACCGGTTTGAAACCATTTCCGGTTTAATCTCCTCTTTGTCAGCCTCCACTAAAGGTTGTACCGTTGCTGCAATTTGTTTTGGGGCTTCTACAGGTTCTATAATCGGTATGATCTCAGCGACTGAAGATATGGGTTCTGCTGCACTCTTTTCAACAATCACTTCTGCCGCAGTAATCTCTTTTTTAACAGAAATTTCAGGTTCTTCTTCTTTGGCTTTGGGTCTGCGATTAAGGCTATCCAGATCAACTTTTCCGACAACCGTGATTTGCGGTCTTTCTTCCGGTTCAGTATAGGGTGTTGATACCGGTTTAGGAATTTCTGCAACCGGTTTTGGTGCAGGGGCAACTTCCGCAGGTCGCGGAGTAAAACTCTGCTCTGCCCTTTTTTCCTCCTTATAATGATGAAGGCTGTGATCCTTTATCAGGATAGAATCGTCATCGCTCTCCGAATCTTCAATCTCTTTTTTAACTGTTTGCACATCCGAAATGGATACTGCTTCGTTTTTGGCATGGTGATGGCGAAGATTGAGCTTGTCGGCTTCCATTCTGGCTTCATGATCCTTGCGGAATTGCTTCTCAAGAAGCTCATGCATGTCAGCTTCAATTTTCGTGTTTGGATCAGTCGAGATTTTAAAACCCTGCTTTTGAAGGAAATCTACCAATGTAGTGATTCCCACGTTAAGCTCGCGTGCAATTTTACTTAATCTTGATCCTTTTTCCCCTGTAATCATATGTTCCCAAACAGTTAATTATGCTATTATTCCAACCGAGTTTAACTCATTTTTTCACAAAAATAATTATTCAAACTCAGCTCTAAATATTCGCAATACGTCGTCGATTGTTTCTTCTTCGAGATCGGTGCGTTTAATAAGGTCTTCGCGCGAAAGGCTCAACACGTTTTTCGCCGTATCACAACCTATTGCTTTTAGTTCATCGATGATCCAACCATCGATTTCATCCGAGAATTCATCCAGGCTTACATCTTCCTCGTCTACGGCCTCACGGTCGCGATAAACATCGATGTCATAGCCGGTAAGCTGGCTAGCCAGTTTAATATTCAAACCTCCCTTTCCAATAGCAAGGGAGACCTCTTCAGGTTTTAAAAAAACTTCAGCGCGGTTCTCATTGGCATATAATTTTATTGATGAGATCTTGGCAGGATTAAGTGCGCGCTGTATATATAGTTGTAAGTTATTGGTAAAATTGATGATATCGATATTTTCATTCCGGAGTTCGCGAACAATACCATGAATTCGGGAACCTTTCATTCCTACACAGGCACCTACCGGATCAACCCTTTCGTCATAAGATTCGACTGCAACTTTGGCCCTCTCTCCAGGGATACGGACAATTTTTTTAATGGTTATCAAACCGTCAAATATTTCCGGAACTTCCAGTTCAAAGAGTCGCTCAAGGAATATTGAGGAGGTTCGTGAAAGAATAATGTAAGGTGAGTTATTTCGCATCTCCACACGGATAATTACAGCACGCACGCTATCCCCCTTGCGGAAGAAATCGGTTGGAATCTGCTCCACTTTAGGAAGTAACAGCTCATTACCTTCGTCATCGAGCAGAAGTAATTCACGTTTCCAGATCTGGTAAACCTCCCCGGTTACAATTTCGCCGATTTTATTCTTATACTTGGTGTAAACATTATCTTTTTCAAGCTCCAGGATACGGGTTGCCAGGTTTTGTCGAAGGTTTAGAATTGCCCGCCGTCCAAAATCTGAAAATTTAACCTCATCAGTTACCTCTTCGCCAATATCATAATCTTCTCCGATCTTACGAGCCTGTGAAAGGGTGATCTGCTGGTTGGGATCTGTAAATTCATTATCAGCAACGACTGTTCGGTTACGCCAGATTTCAAAGTCTCCTTTATCAGGGTTAATGATAACATCGAAATTCTCATCAGTACCAAACTGTTTTTGAAGAACACTTCGGAAAGAATCTTCAAGAACACTCATCATGGTTGCCCGGTCGATGCTCTTCAGATCTTTAAATTCCGAAAACGTGTCAATCAAGTTCAGGTTGTCCATATCTTCAGGATTTTATTTTAAAAAGAAATTACTATTTTAACTGTCTTAATTTGATCAAAATCATAAGCTAACGGCTGGGTTGTAACCACTTTTTTACCATCAACTTTTTCCTTCACCTCGGTTTCTATCTCAAAACCGGTCCCATGGGCAGATTTTAAGATCCCTTTTTGTTTTTCACCACCTGCTGTGATAACTTCTACTTCACGGCCAATATTTTTGAGGTATTGACGAACCACCCTCAAGGGAGAGGAGAGTCCGGGAGAGGAGACTTCGAGCGAAAAATCTTCGGTCTCCCGATCGAAACTATTTTCAATATGACGACTGATTTCAACACATTCACCCACACTGATTCCTGCATCACTGTCGACGAAAACTAAGATTGCATTCCCCAAACCGACAGTAATATCAACAAGAAACTGATCTCCATACAGCACTTCCTCCACAAGGGCCTGAACTTTTTCTTTCGTTATCATTTTTATTATCAATAAAATAGGGGACTTTCCGTCCCCTAATCCTTCGATTATTCTCCGCAACAAAAGTAAACATTTTGTGTTAAAAAAACAAATAAAATTGTTCCGTAATGTGAATATGATTTTTTAAATGAGCAAGTTGTAAAAGATAAGCTTAAAAAAAGGAGAACATTTCTTAGTTTTGAACAATTTATACCTTAAAGAAACCGAATTTGAAAAGTTCCAATAATAAGATCGTAAATGATCCGGTTTGGGGGTTCATCGAACTGGACTCAGATCTCCATGTTGAACTTATTGAACATCCTTATTTTCAAAGGCTTCGACGTATCAAGCAATTAGGTTTGTCGTCATTGGTGTATCCCGGAGCAAACCACACCCGTTTTGAACATGCAATCGGCACAATGCACCTGGTCCGTTCAGCCCTTGATGTGCTAAAAAAGAAAGGGAATAAAATTACAAGGGAAGAGGAAGAAGCGGTAACCGCAGCCCTTTTATTGCATGATATTGGTCACGGTCCGTTTTCGCATGCACTTGAGCAGAGCATTGTTCAAGGGGTCTCGCACGAAGCGTTATCACTTGTTTACATGAATGAACTGAACCGCGAAATGAATGGAAGGCTCACATTAGCAATCGGAATTTTCCTGAATCAGTATCCCAAAAAATTTCTTCACCAGCTTGTAAGCAGCCAGCTTGATATGGACCGGCTCGATTTTTTAAAAAGGGACAGCTTCTATTCCGGGGTTTCAGAAGGGGTTGTATCGTCTGAGCGGATTATTAAAATGCTAAACGTCAAAGAGGATCAGCTGGTTGTGGAGGTAAAAGGGATCTATTCTGTAGAGAAATTTCTGATTGCCCGGCGGCTGATGTATTGGCAGGTTTACCTTCATAAGACCGTAATTTCGGCAGAATTCATGATGATCAAACTTTTGCAACGCGCTTCTGAGCTTGCATCCAAAGGATATGATATTTCAGCTACTGGTACGCTAAAACTATTTCTTAACAGAACCATCGTGGCAGAAGATTTTCAGTCTGCCGATCTGGCAGTGAGAAAAAATGCGATTATCCATTTTTCTTATCTTGACGATTCCGATGTACTGTGTACCTTAAAAGGCTGGATGGAACATCCGGATCCGATCCTGTCGAATCTCTCATTTTCCATAATTAACCGCAAATTATTTAAAATAAAGCTCTCCAATAACCCCATTGCAGAACATAAACTGAAAAATTTCAAACAATTGTGTGTTGAAAGATTTCATATAACTGAACAAGAAGCAGATTTCTTTGTAATAGAAGGAGAAATAACCAACAGCGCCTATGATGCAGCGGCTGAAAGCATACAAATTCTTTACAAGAACGGAAAATTAAAAGACATTAAAGAGGCTTCAGACATTAATTTAGAGGGACTTACAAAGACTGTTCGCAAACATTTTGTGTGTTATCCGGAAGAAATCTTAACAAGGTAATAATTTTATTATTTTTGCAGCGTAAATTTTAAAGAGATAGGAATGGAGTTTTCGGCAAATGATATCGCAACCTTACTAAATGGTGAGATTGAAGGCAATGGCAATGTTAAAGTGAATTCTATCTCCAAGATAGATCAGAGCCTACCCGATACATTAACTTTTCTGTCCAACCCCGCTTATACAAAATATATCTATAAAACCAGTGCCTCCGTTGTAATTGTAAACAAGAATTTCAAGGCGGATTCAATCCTCCCATGTACCCTGATTCGCGTTGATGATCCTTATAAGGCCCTGGCCACGCTGCTCGATTTCTATGTAAAACTTAAACCTTCGAAAGTAGGAATTGAGCAACCTTCCTTTGTAAGTAGTTCTGCAACGGTGGGGGAGCAAATCTATCTGGGTGCATTTGCCTATATCGGAGAAAAAGCGGTAATTGGAAGGAACGTGAAAATATATCCTCACGTTTATATTGGTGATAATGTTACGATAGGAGATGATACTATCCTCTACTCCGGAGCCAAAATTTATTCCGATTGCCTAGTTGGTAAATCGTGTATCATTCACTCCGGTGCTGTTATTGGAGCCGACGGCTTTGGTTTTGCTCCAAATGCAGGGGAGGCCTATACCAAAATCGAACAGATTGGGAATGTGATAATCGGCAATAATGTTGAGATAGGGGCGAATACGACAATAGACCGGGCCACAATGGGGTCAACATTTGTTCGCGATGGAGTCAAATTAGATAATTTAATACAGATTGCCCATAATGATGATATTGGCCAAAACACTGTTATGGCTGCGATGGTTGCAGTTGCCGGTACTGTAATAATCGGAAAAAACTGTGTCATTGGTGGACAAGCTGCAATTTCAGGTCACCTTACCGTTGGTGAAGGATCTAAAATAGGGCCAAAATCGGGAATCATGTCTTCCGTAAAGCCAAATTCGGTTTTGCTGGGTTCTCCTGCGATGGATTTTAAAGCGGCCATGAAATCGTTTTCAATAATTAAGAACCTGCCTCAGTTGCGCGATGATGTGATTGCACTTCAAAAGAGAATAAAAACAATCGAAACTAACGAAATAACTAAGAAAATTTTGTGAAATGAATAGTATTAAGCAAAATACAATTGAAAGGGAAGCAACTATTTCGGGTAAGGGGCTTCATACCGGAGTAGAAGTTACTTTAACTTTCAAGCCGGCTCCTGAAAACCACGGTTTTAAATTTAAACGCGTTGACCTTGAAGGTCAGCCGGTTATTGAAGCCAATGTCTCAAAAGTAAAGGGAACATCACGCGGAACTGTGTTAAAAGACGGTGACGTGGCAATCAGTACGATCGAACATGTTATGGCAGCGCTGATTGCAACTGGAATTGATAATGTCCTTATGGAGATAAACGGCCCGGAAGCCCCAATTCTTGACGGTAGTGCAGCCGGATATGTCAAAACACTTTCCGAAGCAGGTCTAAAAGTCCAGGATGCCGACCGTGAATATTTTGAAATCAAACGCAAAATTGTATACAAGAATGCAGAAACCGGCACTGAAATTATCGCCTATCCGGATGATGATTTCAGCATTGATGTGATGATATCGTACAACTCTTCGGTTTTGCATAATCAATATGCCACCTTCGACAGTAAAACAAAATTTGCGGAGGAGATTGCTCCATGCCGAACCTTTGTTTTTGTCCGTGAACTGGAAACCTTGTTAAAAAACAACCTCGTTAAAGGGGGTGATGTTGACAACGCGATTGTAATCATGGACCAGCCAATGACACTCGAGGAGTTAAACAGAATCGCAGACCTCTTCAACCAGAAACATATCGAAGTCAATAAGATCGGGATCCTGAACAATCTCACCCTTCATTTTGATAATGAATGTGCCCGTCACAAGTTGCTTGATGTTATCGGAGATCTTGCCCTAATCGGAAAAAGAATTAAAGGACGTATTGTTGCCAAAAGGCCTGGACACGGACCAAATACCGAATTTGCCAAGTTACTTCAGAAAGAGTACCTCAAGGGGATCTCGGAAAATACGGCTCCGGAATACGATCCAAACAAGGTCCCCTTGTACGATGTTAATCAGATTAAGAAAATGTTACCTCACCGAAATCCTTTCCTCCTGGTAGATAAGGTGATCGAGAAAGGTGTTGATTATATTATCGGGGTGAAGAATGTCACGATGAATGAGCCTTTCTTCGTCGGCCATTTCCCCGAAGAACCGGTTATGCCCGGGGTGCTTATTATTGAGGCAATGGCGCAGTGCGGAGGGGTTTTTGTGATTAGCTCTCAGCCTACAGACGGCGATTATTCAACCTATTTCATGACGATGGACAGCATTAAATTCCGAAAGAAAGTTGTCCCTGGCGATACATTAGTGTTCCGTTTGAAATTACTAAGTCCTATCAGGCGCGGCATAGCCAACATGAGAGCTATCGCTTTTGTTGGGGATACAGTCGTTTGCGAAGGGGAATTTATGGCAATTATTGCAAAAACAAAATAATTAAGATCCTGTCAGTTCGGGATAAAAGTTTTTAAAAATTTCAACAATGAATCAACCATTAGCAAATATTCATCCAAGTGCGCAGATTGGCGTCGGCGTAATTATCGAACCTTTTGCGACTGTTTCGAGTGATGTTATTATTGGTGACGGAACATATATTGGTCCTACCGCAGTAATCTTACCCGGTTGCCGGATAGGCAAAAACTGCAAAATCCATTCGGGAGCTGTGATTGGTGGAGAACCGCAAGACTTAAAATTTAAAGGGGAATACACTACCGTTGAAATCGGGGATAATACAACAATCAGAGAGTGTGTTACCGTAAACAGGGGCACTTCGGCTCACGGGAAAACGGTGATCGGCAGTAATTGCCTGATTATGGCCTATGTGCATGTCGCCCATGACTGTGTTGTTGGAGATAGTGTTATTCTGGTAAATTCCGTCGCTCTTGCAGGTGAAGTGATTGTCGATGACTTTGCGATTATTGGCGGACATACCGGAATTCATCAGTTTTGCCATATTGGAAAGCATGTAATGCTCTCCGGCGGATCGCTGGTTCGGAAAGATGTCCCTCCTTACATCAAAGCGGGTCGCGAACCTTTGTCCTATGCTGGTGTAAATTCAATAGGTCTGAGACGTAGGGGTTTCTCCAATGAGGTCATCTGTCAGATCCAGGATATATATCGGATTATCTACCAAAAAGGGTATAACAATACTCAGGCACTCGAAGTGATTGAAGCAGAAATGCAGGCCTCACGCGAGCGGGACGAAATTCTCCTCTTCCTTAAAGATTCAAAAAGAGGTATTATCAAAGGGTATTTTCCGGATTGACATATTCCTGAGCATATAGCACAAGCCCTCAGAGTTTTTGAAAACTTTGGGGGCTTGTGCTATCCAAAATATCTGCCAATCATTCATTAAACATAATAGACTAGTACAACAACAGCCGTTAAAAGAAAGATCCAGGTGAGCACCTCCTTCAAAATCGTCCGCTGTTCGGATAAAAAATAATGGGAAATAAAGTAAGCCACAGGAATCGTCGACAAGGCGACGATCTCGATGCTGATTGTAATTAACCCTAAAGCTGAAACAATCACCAATCCCATAATCCAGTAACAAATAACGAAGTATTTTCTGGCACTGACTTTGATCCTTCGATAAACAGAGAGTACAGAAATGCTTCCTAAAGTTGCCAGAATAGCCACAATAGCAGTAAATACAAGGAAATAAGGCTCCAACAGGTATTGATTGTGCCTTGTCCAAAGCATCGTAATCAGTTCGCTCCAAAGCGAATTATAGGTATCGGTCAAAAAAGTGTAGACCCACATAAAGAGCCAGGGAACACCAAATCCCAGAATTGGAACTGCGAGCAATCTCCAGTTGTCGTCTTTTTGAAGGACAAAAATGGAGATCCATACTAAAGGGAAGAGGACCACAACCGGGAAATAGAATAAGGAGGCGATGGCCAGAAAAAATGAGGCATTAAAAGTATAGGTTATCTCTACCCTCTTATGAAAAGTATCGAAGATAAAATAAATCGAAATCAGCACAAAAAGTGTTGCCAGATGAACGGGTAGCAAGGCATGCAACACCTTAAAAGCAGATATGGTGATCAAATAGATAATCCCTGGGAGATAGGATCGTTTTCGCAGAAACAAAAACGATGAGCCCAATTGGGCAATAAAATAGGAATTAAAAATCACAAGACAAAAAGCCATAAAAACCTGCCAGAAATTTTGGTCTTTAAAGGTTTGATAAGCCAGGTAATAAAGTGGCATCGCCCCATTGGCTAGCGAAAGATCGATGATATTGGGTGAACGAAAGCTGTGCATCCAGAAGAAGAACCCGATCACAGGTATCAGTAACGCACTTAACAGCGTATTACTTTTTAAGATGCGTAACAACATATCAGTTTATTTTAACAAATCAAATCCCAAATCCCGGCGAAAAAACTTATTCTTAAACTGAATCTTTGCAGCATTCCGATAAGACAAATCCAAAGCTTCCGGAATATTCTTCCCTTTTGAGCTAATGGCAATTACGCGGCCACCGTTGGTTACTACCTCTGTCCCGGAAAATCGCGTCCCGGAATGAAAAAGAATACTTCCAGAAATCAGATCCAGATCAGAAATCAGATCCCCTTTAGTGTAATCTCCGGGATATCCACCCGCTACCAGCATAACGGTAACAGCACACGATGGATCAATATCAAGCTGGCGACCGGCAAGGTTTCCCTGAGCTACCCCTTCGAACAGCTCAACAAGGTCAGAATTTATGCGCAACATAACGGCTTCAGTTTCCGGATCACCCATACGCACATTATATTCAATCACAAAGGGTTCAGAATTGACACTGATAAGACCGAAAAAGATAAATCCTTTATAATCGATACCATCACGTTGAAGCCCACGCACAGTAGGTACAATAATCCTTTCCTCCACCTTTTTCATGAAAATTTCATCGGCAAATGGGACAGGTGATATGGCCCCCATTCCGCCAGTATTTAATCCGGTATCCCCCTCACCTATCCTTTTATAATCCTTTGCGACAGGTAAAATTTTATAATCTGTTCCATCGGTGATGGCAAAGACGGAGCACTCAATGCCCGAAAGGAATTCTTCGATTACGACAGTTTCGCTGGCCTGTCCAAACATTCCACCAAGCATCTCCCTTACTGACTGTTCAGCTTCATCAAGGTTTTCAATAATCAGAACCCCTTTCCCTGCAGCGAGACCATCAGCTTTTAAGACGTATGGCCCCGGTAGACTTCGCAGGAAACTAATTCCGCTTTCGAGATTCTCTTTGGTAACTGAACAGTATGCTGCGGTAGGTATGGCATGGCGGAGCATAAACTGTTTCGCAAAATCTTTACTCCCTTCCAGCCGCGCCCCCCGACTTACCGGTCCGATAACCGGAATTTTCTTAAGCATTTCATCAGCAAGAAAAAAATCATGAATTCCCTCAACCAGAGGAACTTCAGGTCCGACAACCACCATCCCGATATTCTTCTCAATGACCAACGTTCGGATTGCTGCAAAATCAGTAACCCCTATCTCAACATTGGTCCCGAATTCGGAGGTTCCGGCATTCCCCGGGGCTATAAAGAGCTGACTAAGTTTCGGACTTTGGCTGATTTTCCAGGCAAAAGCATGTTCACGTCCTCCGGAGCCAACGATAAGTATATTCATTTTTATTATTTTGTAATCAAGGTACAAAATAAACAAATTTTCAGGCTAAATTTCGTTTTAAAAACGGGAATGTCTATCTTCACCCAATCAGATTCCGCAATTAACCATAAAACTATGGAGAAAAATCTTTCACGTCGCGATTTTATACAAAAAAGTGTTATTTCGGGTGTCGGACTTGCCACTATTCCGTCCTTCCCTGCCTGGGCAGCACACAAGAAACAGGAGATGAAGCTTGGTCTTGTAACCTATCAGTGGGCCAAAGACTGGGATTTGCCGACGTTGATTTCAAACTGCGAAAAAACAGGAATTCTGGGGGTTGAATTACGGACAGAACACGCCCACGGAGTTGAGCGTAAATTAAATGCGAAACAGCGCAGGGAGGTGAAACAGATGTTTAATGACAGTCCGGTAACGTGCCTGGGTTACGGGTCAAATTTTGAATTTCATAGTCCCGATCCGGTAAAGCTGCGTTGGAATATCGACCAGTCTAAAGAATACATAAAACTTTGTAAAGATATCGGAGCTTCAGGTATCAAGGTGAAGCCAAATGGTTTACCGGAAGGGATAGAGAAGGAGAAAACCATTGCACAGATTGCCGCCTCTTTCAATGAAATTGGAAAATTTGCCCACGACTATGGTCTGCTGGTAAGGGTTGAAGTACATGGGAACAAGACTCAGGAGCTGCCGAATATGAAAGCGATTTTTGATCAGGTGACTGAGAAAAACGTTAAAATGTGCTGGAATTGCAACGAACAGGACCTCCTCCCTCCGGGACTCGAAAGTAATTTCAACAGTGTAAGAAAATGGTTTGGGGATACTGTACATGTTCGCGAATTTAATGTTGGTGATTATCCCTACCAACAACTATTCGATCTTTTTACAGCGACAAATTACACCGGATGGATCCTGATGGAAGCCAGAACCGATCCTGCGGATAAAATAGCGGCTCTGAAAGAACAGTTAATTTTATTCAATCAACTGGTTGCGCATTCAAAAAAGGGTTAATCAGACAAATCAGAGGGAGTTTTCATGCCGAACAAGGAGCTATTTGTTGAACATATTGGGGTGGTTACGATCACCCGGAATCGCCAGGCAACGCGGTTTAAAATTATGATTCGTCCTGACGGACGGATCAGGGTTACAATACCCTGGCTCGCCTCATTCCGAAGCGGCGAGGAATTTCTTAAACAACACCATAAATGGATCACCGAAACAAAAGAAAAACTTGCCCAACGACCAGTTACAACTAAGTTGATTCAACCCGGTCTTTTATTCACTACCCGGAATTATCAGTATCATATCTCTCCCGCAGCGGTTACAAACCTTCACATAAGGTACGCTCGAAAGGATAATCAGGTGCACTTTGAATATCCCCAAAATATAAATATTGAAGCTAAAGAGATACAGGAAAGACTCACCCTGATGATTGAACATGTACTCCGTTTCGATGCAAAGATTTATCTCCCGGGAAGAATCACCGAATTAGCAAAAGATCTGGGCTACACTTTTCAAAAGGTTACCATTAAGAATAACAAAACAAACTGGGGAAGTTGTTCCTCTCTCAAAAATATCAATCTGAATTTACATCTGATGAGGCTAAACGACAGGCTTATCGACTATATCATTGTGCACGAGCTTGTTCACACTATAATTCCCAATCATGGTCCCCATTTTAAGGCTACCATGCTCAACCATTTTCAGGATATGGGAGAACTGGATAAAGAATTAAAGAAAACATCAACTGGATTTGGCTCAATATCGAAGATGTAACATTCCGGCCTGATCGGCTAAAATAGTCAGAAAGTACGAGAGTGAAAACGAGACTATCGGGGCAATAAACCAGATCAGCCAAAGCCGTTTAACAACTTTATTGGCAAAAGTTTCCTTCCATCCTTTTTTGGACACACTTAGGGCAAGAATTGCAAACGTATTGAGTTGAACAAGTGAGGTGGGAATTCCCCTGCTGATTGAAGCAGAAAGTAATAAGGTTGCTGTGATTACAGAAATAATTGAAGCCTCAACTTTGCCAATATCAGTTATCTCCGTGCCTGTCTTAACAATCAGTTTCCGGCCAAAAACCGAACTCCCGATCGCAAATGAAGGGGCGATGATTAGAGTCCCTAGAATCATGATCAATACGAAATTTCCACCTGTAGGATTTATATGCAATTCATTGGTAATCATGGAAGTGATAGGCCCTGAAGCATTTGCAACATTATTCGATCCGATTGAAAAGGCAACATAGCAACTTGTGATTATCACAACCCACCGAAAAAGCGACTGTCTTTTTAGTGTTAAAAAATAGCCCGGATGTTTGATATCGAATCGTCTGATAGATACCATTGATATTAAATACATGATTCCAAATGAGATTATCGGCAAAATAATCCATGTAGGAATGATCTCTGTAAAAAGCTTGGTTGAATTTAATTGTCCCATATAATGGGCAGGGGCTGCCAGTGCAAGCACCGTTGATTGGGAAGTTGATTGAGGAACTCCCAATAGATTGGCAAAAAGAAGCGAGAGTGCCACTGAAAAAAGAATTATCGTAGTCAATACATAATTGAGGCTATCTGCAGGAATAATCCCCTTTCCCAAAGTGATTGCGGTATTCTTTCCCGCAAGCAACGCTCCCACAAGGACACACAACCCAAACAGTCCAGGAATCAGATCTCTCCGCAACATTCCTGACCCATAAGCTGTTGCAAATGATGGTGAGGTTCCGCTACCACCCATATTAATTGCCAGGAACATAGCGACCAAAAATGGAAGAAGCAATCCATTAAGCATTGGAGAAATCATACTTTATAAAAAAAATCCTGCGAAGGTATCCAATATTGGGTAATGAACAAACATATTTTTAAATCCTCAAAAAATGATGAACTTTGGGCGTAGAAATATTAGGGCAGAATTGGAGTAGAGGAGGGAGAAGAGGCGCCTCATTTGGGTAAGTAGTTGCAAGCAGGAAGTCATTCGCAAAGTACCCGGGTAAATCTCTTAAAATACAATTGAACACTGAAATAGAAACAATCGAAATGATAAAATGGGATACCCTGATTGCCGACTGCCGGCTTGGACTCGAAGATCGGATTTTTCAAAATGAGGACGATATTCGTTCGATCTTTCAAAGAGATTATGACCGGATCATCTTCTCCTCCCCGTTCAGACGGCTGCAGGATAAGACACAGGTCTTCCCCCTTCCTGGAAGTATTTTTGTCCATAACAGGTTAACTCATTCTCTTGAGGTGGCCAGTGTTGGCCGTTCGTTGGGCAATCTGGTAGCCTCAGCCATAAAAAAAAGCGCAGACCCGCTGTTGCAAAATATGACCAGTGAAATTGGTTCGATTGTTTCGGCCGCCTGTCTCGCCCATGATCTGGGCAACCCCCCGTTCGGACATTCGGGGGAATATGCAATTGCCGATTTTTTCAAAAGAGGAGGAGGTGCAAAATATCAATTCGAGGTTACGAAAGAACAATGGACCGATTTTACCTGTTTTGAAGGAAATGCAAACGCTTTCAGAGTGCTAAGCCATCAGTTTTCAGGGAAACGGAACGGTGGATTTGCACTGACTTACAGTACATTGGCGAGCATTGTAAAATACCCCTTCGAGTCATCCCTCGCCGGAGGAAAACCCAAATTTGGATTTTTTCAAAGTGAAAAAGAGCTGTTCCGAAAAATCGCGACCCAACTTGGCATGGTTCAACTCTCTGATAGCCCTTTGCAATACATGCGCCATCCCCTTGTTTACCTTGTCGAAGCTGCCGATGATATTTGCTACCAGATTATGGATGTTGAGGATGCCCATAAACTGAAAATTCTTACCTACTCCGAAACAGAAACGCTTTTCCTGAATTTCTTCAATCCCATCGAGGATCTGGAAACCCTTAACAATATAGCTGCCAATCTGAAACTTGTAAGTGATGAAAATGAAAGGATTGCCTACTTCCGCGCCATGGTCATCGGAAAACTCACAAGAGAATGCGCGACGCAGTTTATTTCCCGAATTAATGAGGACCAAAGGACGGATAATATAATTCCGCTGTTCAACTCCTTGCCGGAACCATCAAAGCAGGCTATGGACCTTGTAAAAGAGGTCTCATTCGATAAAATTTATAACGACAGGGCAGTTGTCGAAATTGAAATAGCCGGGTATAAGATCCTTGGGACCTTACTCGAGGCATTTATTTCAGCGGTGGTTGAACCGGACAGTTTTCTATCCAAAAAACTTTTATCTCTGATCCCTTCCCAGTATACTAATCCCGATCAGACCATGTACGGAAAAATACAATCGGTGGTCGATTTTGTGTCCGGAATGACCGATCTTTTTGCGCTGAATCTTTACCGTACAATAACCGGTATGGAATTGCCGGGGATCGGATGATAGTGCCCTTAAATCATGCCGCTGAACAAAATGATAATTCCAATCAGATAATATGCTTATCTGCTATTCTATTCCCTCATCTCTAAAATACGATTATTACCAGCTGAAAATTAGACAGATTAAGAATGCTTATCCGGACTTAATAAATATAAACCGCAAATTACTTTTCCTGATTTTATTCAATATATAATATTATATAAAGTTCTACTTTTACTTCACCGATTAGCGTCATTTTTTATTCTTCAGACAACCCCAAATTGTGAAGCATTTTCAATTTAGATATTTATATCACACTCTAATTCTGCTTATTACGATCATTTCTGCTACTCAGAAGGGCGAATCGCAAGAGATTCAGGAGCTGAAGATTACCGGCAGTTTTGACAATACACCATTACCTGAGTTTTTCAATTCATTGAAGCAATCCTCTGGGATCCGGTTTTTCTATAAGGAAGAGTGGATTAAATCAATTGAAGTCACCGGAACCTTCAAAGAGTTGCCCCTTATCCAGGTTTTAAACCAGACTTTTAGAGGCAAGAAGTTAAATTTCAAGTTCTTTCAGGATAATTCGGTAGTTGTATACCCGTCAAATAGTCAGGCTGGTATGACTGAAGGGGAAGGGAAGTTGCATCTTCTTACCATTGGAGATCCCCTGAACCAGGGGCGATACCTGCGGGCCAAACTTCGTGGCCGCGTTTTAGAGGGGAAGACCGGAGAACCGTTATCGGGGGCAGTGGTTTACAATCCGGAAACCAAGGTTGGGGTCGCAACTGACCAGAAGGGTCGGTATACAATCGAACTGCCAACAGGTGAGATGCATCTTAAAGTCTCATTTATGAGTTTTGAGGATGAGGTTCAGAAACTGAATCTTATCGAGGATGGCAAGGCCGATTTTGAGCTGTTTGAGCAGACTCATGCCATTGCAGAGGTTACTGTAGTGGGAGAAAATTCCAAAGCTTCGAAGGCTCAGATGAGCATGATAAAAATGTCTGCCATTATGATCAAAGAGCTACCGGTGCTGATGGGTGAGGCCGATTTGATTAAGAGTATCGTGATGATGCCCGGAGTTCAGAGTGTTGGTGAGATGTCTTCCGGATTTAATGTCCGGGGGGGGAACACCGATCAGAACCTTGTTTTACTGGATGGTTCTCCGGTCTTCAATACGACTCATTTATTTGGCTTTTTTTCGATGATAAACCCCGATGTAGTTGAAGATGTGACACTTTACAAAGGGGGAATTCCTGCATTCTATGGTGAACGGATCTCCTCGGTAATGGATGTTCAGCTAAAAAACGGAAACAACAACCACCTTCAGATCAATGGCGGGTTAGGCCTGATTAGTAGTCGGCTGACTGTAGAGGGTCCATTAGCTAAAAAGAAAAAAAGCACGTTTCTCATCGGAGGAAGAAGCAGCTATTCCGACTGGTTACTCCACCAGACAAAGAATCCTACCTTTCTGAACAGTGTAGCCCATTTTTATGATCTGAATGGCAGCGCAAACATCGAATTCAGTCCTAGAAATCACTTGAAATTAATGGGTTACATAAGCGCTGACATCTTTAATCTAAACACCAGCTCACTCTATAATTACGGGAATACACTCGGCTCACTGAACTGGAAATTAAACCTGTCAGAAAAAACGCTCTCGAATCTAAGCCTGGCCTACTCGAAATACAATCTGGAGGTGAACCAGAAAGATCCGGTACTTCCTGCCAACGATTATACCTTGAAATCAAACATTCAATATGGCAGTCTTAAATATACAATTTCCCTTTATCCTAATGAAAAACACCGGATTAATACAGGAATTCAGGCCATTGGGTATTGGATTAACCCTGGAAAGATCAATGCTGCCAATGCCATCACGAATGTTATTGAGACAACTATGCGCCGCGAAAAATCGGCTGAACTGGCGCTGTTTGCAGACGATGATTTTGCCCTCTCCGAAAAAATCGTCATTAATGCAGGTTTCCGATTCACGCAATTCATGAACTACGGTGCAGGAGTTGCATACAATTATGCTCCGGGAATATCGAGAAGCCCTGCCTCGATTATTGATTCAACTGTATATAAATCAGGAGCTATTATAAAAGCATACAATGGTCTGGAGCCGCGGCTGGCTTTAAAATATAATCTGGATAATGGAGGGTCAGTGAGGTTAAGCTATCAGCGAATACATCAGTTTGTAAGTCAGATTTCGAATACTGCAGTAATTTCACCTGCCGATTACTGGAAATCAGCCGACAGAAATCTGGCCCCGCTGATTAACGATCAGATTGCTCTTGGGTTTTTCAAGAATCCTGCAAATGCCTTGTTTGAGACTTCTGTTGAAGTATATTATAAAAAGCTTCAGAATCTTTTGGATTACAAAAACGGCGCCCGGCTACTTATGAATAATTATATCGAATCAGCCCTTTTAACCGGACAGGGTTATTCCTATGGCCTTGAATTTCTTCTGAAAAAGAGTTCCGGACGTTTGAACGGTTGGATGAGCTATACCTATTCTAGGGCATTCCAGCAAGCCAATGGTCAGTTTGCGGATGAAAAAATTAACCACGGAGCCTTTTACCCTTCGGTCTATGATAAACCGCACGACTTCTCCGCGGTAATAAATTACAAGATCAGCCGCCGCTGGCGATTTTCAGGGAACTTTGTTTTGTCAAGCGGACGTCCAATTACCCTTCCGGAGCAAAAATATTCCTACGGGGGAAATGAAGTGGTGATCTATTCCGACAGAAACAAATACCGCATGCCTGCCTATCACCGGATGGATGTAGGTATAACACTGGATGAGAACCTTCGTAAAAAAAGGATGTGGAAAGGGAGCTGGACATTCTCTATCTACAATCTTTACGGACGTAAAAATCCTTACTCAGTCTTTTACCGAAAAGATCCCTCGGTACAAACGATGGATAAAACGGAGTATTCAATCTACCAACTATCAATCATAGGGGTCCCCGTCCCATCGATCACCTACAATTTTAAATTCTAATGGCTAAGAATCTCCTATACCTCACGCTTCTGCTGATGTTCCTTACATCATGCGAAAAAGTATACACTCCAAAGATAGAGACCATCCAGGGTCAGTTGGTGGTGGAGGCAAGGATAACAAACGATCCGTTCCAAAATTTTGTCCGTTTGACCAAAACAACAGGGTTTTACAGCAGTCAGTTGGGTGAACCCGTTTCGGGTGCAACGATAAAACTTATCAGCACCAACGGTGCTATATTGCGAGGCAAAGAAACGATAACCGGATATTTCACTTTCAGCACTATCCCTGAGATTGGCCAGAATTATAAGCTGCAGATACTTTATAACAATGACACTTATGAATCAGAGATAGTAACAATGCCTCCAAACCCATCAATTACAGATCTTTACTCAAAAACCGTCACGAACAAAACATATTCACTCGATGGATTTGGCGCTCTTGTTGCCAATGTAGAGACCGGAAGGGAACTTTATGTTGACCTCCCTGTAACTGCCGACCTTGCTCATTACCGTCTCAATACTAGAGCCGTTATGGAATGGGTATTTTATCCACCAGGAGGCATGGGGCCTCCGCCTCCTACCCACTACGGATGGCAAACCTATTATGCAGGTGGAAATTTCAATCTGGCAGGATCAAAGCAATTCACTCAAACCGGTACAATTGAGAAACAACCACTTATGTTTTTAACTTATGATACAAAAGCCCTAATAGCTGACTCTATCTTCAGTGGCTGGATCGTCATCATGGATCAGTTTGGGATCTCCCAGGGTTCGTACGACTTTCACCAGAAGCTTAATAGTCAGTTTAATGCTGACGGTAATCTGTTCGATCCAATTGAAACCCAGATCTACGGAAATATCACCTGTAAAACAGATCCTGCCAAAATAGCTTACGGATATTTTGATTTAAACTCATACCGACAATATCGCTATTATTTATACTTTAATGGACCAGATTCTAAGGGTGTACAGCGGGAAATATTACGCTATCCCGATATCCCCTTTGATGGAAGGAGGGATACCATTCCACCTTCCTGGTGGGAATAGGAAATCTTTTTGTTGAGCTTCTTAAATTTCAAATCTGATTGTTTACAAGTTCAGTTACTTTACAAACAACGCTATAAGGTGAAAAGAAAAATAATTATTGTGATTCTGGTTCTCACTAGCTTTAATGGTTTTCCTCAGATTAGTGAGAAGTTTGCCCTTTTTACCGACCGCGATGTTTATGCAAGTGGTGAAACCCTTTTACTTAAAGTATTTGCCCCTGAGGCGGAGCAATCGGGTGTCGTGAATATTGATCTGCTTAGTGGTAAAGGGATGAGGATTACCCATGCAATCCTTAAGATCACCGGTGATCAGGCAGATGGATTTATCTATATTCCAGATTCCCTGAGCTCTGGCTGCTATTTTGTTGGCACCTCAACACGGACGAATAAAACGCATACACTCAAAGAAATCTATATCGCAAACAGGTTTGCCGACTTACCCGAATCCAATGCTTTCTCACGACCTGTCGTGGATCAACAAAGGATTGAAAAGCCAATTCCAGGCCTAAGGATCCAGGGTATTGAATCGCGCTATAAACCACGGGAAAAGGGGCATTTCACAATCGCACTACCGGATGAATGTCGCCCGGCATCCACTGAAGGGATATCCGTGACCATCGCAACAACTCTTCAGGAATATAACGGCCAGAATTTTTTCGTGAACCGCAATTCCCCTGTGAGCCCGATCACCGACAAAGAAGGGATTATTCTCGAAGGGGTGGTCCGGGAACTCCAGAGTGATCATCCATTTAAAAATGGGGTCGTTTATCTCTCTATTCCAGATTCAATTCCAGGATTTAACTATTACATTACGGGTTCAGATGGCCGGTTTTACTTCCTTTTGAAGGATTACCATGGAAAGGTTCCGATTGTTATTCAGGCCTTTGACAAAGCGGAAAGGCAATTAGTTCGGATATCTTTAAACGAGCCGGCAACAATCCCTGTTGATTTTCTCACCTTCGAAACACGAAACTTTTCGACCGAATTCCGAAGGTGCATCAGTCAAAATACAAGTAATGTAACTTTTCGCAAAATATTTAATCAGCCGGAGGTTACCATCCAAATGGCACCGCTGCATAAACCTGATCCTTATCCATTTTATGGGGTAGCCACTACAACTGTCTTTCCAAAGCTATTTACCGATCTGCCAGATTTTAGCGAAGTGTCACGCGAGTTGTTACCCGGAGTGAAATTTCGAACCTACAACCGAATACCTGTCCTGCTGGTTAATAATAGTGCTCAGCAGAATTTCTTTCTTCAGCCACCGCTTTTGCTGCTTGACGGAATCCCAATACATGATCTAAACTTAATTAAATCGATGGGATCCAAAGAGATTGATAACGTTGAAATCTGCCAATCAGAAAGATTTTTCGGCGATCTCAGTTTCCCTGGTGTAATTGCAATTCGCAGCTCGAAACCCGATTATTCACGTCCTGCAGTATCTGATGAACTGATCAAACTTAATCTGGATGCCATTCAGCTCCAGACCACTTCATACACCCCTTCCGAACTTCCGTTTAACGAACCAGACCTGCGTCAGGTACTGTTATGGAAACCCTCCTTAAAACCTGAAGGTAAGCTTGAAATGGACTTTCAAACTTCCGATATCTGCGGACATTACAAGGTGGTCATCAGGGGAAAATCAGCTAATGGAGAAATTTATTGTAAAGAACAATTTTTTGAAGTTAAATAATATGATTATCCGAATTCCAACTCTAATTGCCCTGATCCTGTCGTTGGTGTCCACAGTACTTGTGGCGCAGGAAGAGGTACCAAACAACCTGAATTCCGAAAAAATTAAGGGTGCCCGCTTTACCCCTTTCGCCTCTTATCCCGGGAAACCATTTTTAAATGACAAGTTCGCCAGCGGCGAAATTGAATTCAACGACGGCTCAAAAATTGAGAACCTGAAGCTGCGATACAACAGTTTGCGCGACGAGATAATTTATTTTAACAACGCCAATTCAAGTCATATTATCATCGATAAAATCAGTCTTAAAGGATTTTCCTTCACCCAGGAAGATGGGATAAAAAGGGTATTCAGACGGCAATATTATGATGGTTATCTGCACGAAGAACGGTTTTTCGAAGTATTGAGCGGAGGAAGAATATCGTTACTTTGTTACCGGAAGGCAGATCTGGAGACCTGTGACACCTCAATTAGTAAATCAGGTTTAAATTATGAGTCCTCTTTTAAATACTATGCTTATTCTCCTGAAAAGGGATATCTGCCACTTAAATTAACCCGAAGTTCGTTGCTTTCAAAATTTAGTAAGCCGAATCAAAAACTTGCCAAAAGAGTCCTTCGGAAAAACAAGATTCAGATCGCTGATGAAGCCGGATTTATTGCAGCCTGGAACCTCATTCTATCAAATAAGATCCCGATAGATTTTTAAGAATTCCCGGCTACTGACTTTCATTTCTGAGTATAAACGTTAAACAAATTACTGTTGTATTTCGTTACCTCTAAAAGTCAATGAAATGAGGTTCGTTATCGCAAATATTCTGGTCGTTATCACAATTTTTGGTTTCTCAGGTTGCATCCGCGAAAATCATCCGGTCGGGTTGAAATCAAATTCAATTTTCCAATATTCCACACTAAGCGCCTTGTTGGAGGGGGTATATGACGGAGAATTGACCGTTGGAGAATTGAAGCAGCATGGCAATTTCGGGATCGGAACATTTAATGCCCTTGATGGTGAATTAATCCTCTTCGAGGGTCAATGTTACAAGGCGACATCCGATTCCCGGATTTTAACGATGACCGATTCTGTGAAGACTCCTTTCGCCGCAATCTGTAATTTCAAGGCTGATACGGTCATCCGGATTAAGTATCCGGTAAAAATAAAGGACCTTGAGAACCACCTGGATAGTATCCTTGCAAGGCCCAATATGATCTACGCTTACCAAATTTCCGGCAAGTTTGATTCGGTTGTCGTTCGAAGCGTTCCAAAACAGGAGAAGCCCTATAAACGATTGATCGAGGCGTATAAGAAGCAGGGGGTTTTTACATTAACAGATCAGGATGGAGTGCTGCTTGGCTATAAGTTTCCCAAATACCTCAAGGAGGTCAATATGGATGCTTACCATTTCCACTTTCTTTCAAAAGACAAAACGAAGGGTGGTCACCTGCTGAATTGCTTAATCTTAAGCGGAGAGGTATCGGTGGCCTATGTTCGGAATTACACCCTGCAACTTCCAAATAACGAATATTTTAACCATACTATTCTGACGAATAATAAATCAGAACTTAAACTCATTGAAGGGTCTGAGAAATAAATCCAGCGATGACCAATGAAAGTAGCGAAGTAAGATCTTACCCCCTCCAAACCAACTTTTTTTTGAATTAACCAGTTTCCTGGTTTATAATGTGATTAAAGATCGCATCACCCGTTTTTACTTCGTCCAGGTTACTTTAGCCGATTTCAAATCTTTTGAATTCCCCCCAATCATAATCACAAAATCGCCAGCCTCCCAATCGTATTTAAGATCGCCATTGTAGAATTTTAAATCTTCAGGCGTGACGGTGAATGAAACCAATTTTGTTTCCCCCGCTTTTATGTAGATTTTCTGAAAACCTTTTAGCTCTTTCAATGGGCGTGTAACCGATCCGACGACATCGCGGATATAAAGCTGAACCACCTCTTCCCCATCGTAATTACCTTTATTAGTGAGATTTATTATTGCAGTAACAGATTGATTTCCCTTTGCCCGGGAAGCGCTTAATTTCAAATCACCGTAGTTGAAGGTGGTATAGCTTAATCCGTACCCAAAGGGATAAACTGGCTCGTTCGAAACATCGAGGTAATTGGTGCGGAACTTCATAAACCACGCCCCCTGAGGCAAAGGTCGCCCTGTGTTTTTGGTACTGTAATAAATAGGTATCTGACCTACATTTTGCGGAAAGGTTGCAGTCAGTTTCCCCGAAGGGTTCACCTTCCCAAAAAGGACATCAGCGATAGCGTTTCCCGCCTCGGTACCCGAAAACCAGACCTCCAGAATTGCCGGAATATGGGCGTTTTCCCACGGCAATGCCAGGGGTCTCCCATTGAAAAGGACCATAACAACCGGTTTGCCCGTTGCGATCAGCGCTTTTAAAAGCTCTCGCTGATTTTCAGGCAATCCGATGTCGGTTCTGCTTGAACACTCCCCGCTCATTTCAGCTGACTCCCCAACTGCCGCCAAGATCACATCCGCTTTTTGGGCAACCTCAACAGCTTCATCAATCATCTCCTTTTGAGATCGGCTTTGCCGAAGAGTGGGTTTGCCAAAAACGCTCACCCTCGAATCAAGGATTGAGTCGTTGAGAATATTGGTCCCCCAGGCGGTCAGTATCGTAGTCTCATCCCCTACTGCCGCCCTGATCCCCGATAGAAGTGAAACGCACTTTGAAAAATCTGCGGCAACACTCCATGTGCCGGTCATATTGAATTTATTATCGGCAAGTGGACCAATGACGGCGATAGTTCCCCCTTTTTTTAGTGGGAGGATCTGGTTGTTGTTTTTCAAAAGAACAAGTGACCGGGCTGCAGTTTCACGCGAGACCTCCCGATTTTCCGGGGTAAATATTTCTGTTTTTGCACGATTGTCATCACAATACCTGTATGGATCATCAAAAAGTCCCAGTTTATATTTGGCCTCAAGAATCCTTCTGCATCCGGTTTCAATCTCCGCTGTGGTAATTTTGCCCGATTCGAGCGATTTCTTCAGGGTCGTCAAATAACCTTCACTGACCATATCCATATCGGTGCCCGCATGGAGCGCCCGGGCAGAAACTTCCTGTAAATCACCTATTCCATGTTCGATCATTTCAGCAATCCCGGTATAGTCAGTTACTACAAAACCTTTAAACCCCCACTGTTTGCGCAACACATCGGTCATTAGCCACCTGTTTGCCGTTGCCGGTACTCCATCCACCTCGTTAAATGAAGCCATTGCGCTTCCGGCTCCTGCATCAATTGCAGCCTTATAGGGTGGAAGGTATTCGTTGTACATCCGAATTCGGCTCATATCTGTTGTATTGTAATCGCGGCCGGCTTCTGCAGCTCCATACAATGCAAAGTGTTTGACACACGCCATGATCGTATTGTTTTTCCGAAGATCATCCCCCTGGAAGCCGTGAACCATCGCTTTGGCGATCTGAGCTCCGAGGTATGGATCTTCTCCCGAACCTTCAGACATGCGTCCCCAGCGGGGATCACGCGAGATATCAACCATAGGGGCAAAGGTCCAGCAAAGACCGTCTGCTGTCGCTTCCTGCGCGGCAATTCTGGCCGATTGTTCAATCAGTCTCATGTCCCAGCTGCACGATAGTCCCAGCGGAATCGGGAAAATTGTCTGATAACCATGAATAACGTCCATCCCAAACAACAGCGGAATTTTAAGACGGCTCTCTTCAACGGCAATTCTTTGAACTTCCCTTATTTTGTTTGATGTCTTGAGGTTCAAAATTGCGCCTATCTTACCCTCCCTGATTTTCTTGCTGATTCCTGAGCTCTTAGCCTGACCAGTAATGATATCGCCAGCACCCGACAGGTTTAACTGACCAATCTTTTCATCGATGGTCATCTTATTCATCAGGTTCGTAATGAATTGATTCATTTTCGGATCTGAGACTTGTTGAGCAAACGAAGAGGCAACCAGATTACCTATTATTAGCGAAAGAAGGATAATTTTTGCGCTCATTGTATTTAAATTATGAAACTATTGACGTTTTCTACTGAAACTTATTCAGATTTAACAATCTTAGATGGCACCGAAACCCCGTTTTCGTTAATTGCTTCAATGGTAAAATAGTACGGAATTGTTCTGTCCATCCCCTTGAACCAGTAATCATTAGCACCATAAATCATGATGCAGTTATATAGCTTGTCGGGAGCGGTTCCTACATAAATATTATATCCGAATGCATTGTCAACCGAGGCCCACTTAATCCAGGCGCTCCGTTTATCCTTTTCGGTTCGCAGCACCACAAATTTTTCGACTGCATCGGGTTTATTCCCATGACCATTACCAAAAACCCGCAATCCGCTAATGGCAAATTTCCCGGTCGGTACATGGATATTCTCCAATTTAATAAAACGGGTTTCAAGAGGTTTTTCAAGTTCAAAATAGTCATGAGGTACATCGGTGGAGTTCTTACTCTTGTCGACAAGCAACCTCCATTTCTTCCCGTCAAGGGAGGACCAGAGTTTAAATTGATGGTAGATATTGGTTTGTTTTCCTAAAAAAGTGGCGTCCTGATCGGCATAATTGAGTTGTATGGCCCTGACTGTTGAAACAGAGCCCAGATCGGAGGAGATCCATTCGCCTGGATTTCCTGTAGCGGCCGACCAATAGGTTTTGATATTTTCATCGACCGCATAATTGGGCTCATAGCCGCCAAATACAGAAGAGACCGTTACTGGTTTATTATAGTTCAGAATCATCCAGCCGGTAAATAGACCTTTAACATGATCAGCCTTGCCTTCAGGCAAATAGAGCGGGTAATCCCCAAAAGCGGTATTGCAATACATCACATCATCCTTGTCAAACCCTGCCGGCCAAAGCCCCAGTCTGCGTTCAAAGCTGTTCTTTACTGAGATTGCAATTGTGCTAACATGCCAGTAATTCTCCCATTTATCCTGAAATGTTGCGCCATGCCCTGCCCCCCGGGCAAACCCTCCCGGCTTATAGGAAAATGGCATCGACTGATGGGTAAACCAGCCCAAGGGACTATCAGAAACTGCAACACCATCGGCATAACCACTGAATTCAGTCCCCGGAGCTCCATATTGGAGGTAATATTTACCATTGTGTTTGGTCATCCAGGAACCTTCTATAAACGGTTTCAGGAAGGTATTGTCAGAATATTCGCCGAATCGCTGCCATCCATAACGGTCATCATCAAGCAGTAAAAGTTCTTTCCGTGCGCCTAGGGGTGCAAAGGTTTTTCGGTTAAGCTCGATTCCATAGGTGGGATAGGTATTGCTGCTGCCGTTATACAGATATAATTTACCGTCATCATCTTTGAAAAAATCGGGATCCCATCCACCAATTGCCAATGAATCAATCGCTTCCTTCCAAACATTCCCTTTGGGATTGGTACTCATCCAGATCGGGAAATTAGTAGAATAGGTAGAACCGAAAACAAACATCGTGTCGTTCTGAACCCAAACAGCCGGAGCACAAAGATCGTCGTACACTTTATGATATGGCTTAAGAAAAGTCCTGGAGATAAAATTCCAGTGGTTTAAATCTGAACTCCACCAGTAACCCCACTGGTTTGTGGAAAAGAGATAGTAATCACCTTTGTACGTAACAATTACAGGATCGGCAGTGGCGCGATGTTTACCTGCTTCTGTAAAATTTGGAATCGGGCAATAGCCATAATCGATATTAATGGGATTACAATAGGTTTTTTGTGCTGAAATATTCGACGATATTGTCAGCAAAAACATAAGGATCCACAATTTATATATTTTTTTCATCCAGGCTATTTTTTTAAATAAGGGGAGTTGAAATCAAGACTCTGCAAACCTTTCTGCACCTCGGGACAACTCATAAAAAGTTTCCAAAGGAGTCCTGTTCTGTAATTTTCGATCATTACACTAATTGGTCCCTGGTCGATGGCCAGGTATTGTTTAGGATACCAGTTTTTCTGGATTGAGAATGCATCGTAAAAGCCGTACTTGCCCCAGATTCTGTCTCCTAAACCAAAGTAGAAGAATTTCATTGCCTCAAGGGAATAGTCTGGGGTATAGGGGAACGAAGAGAGTGCTGCTGTAGGAGAGATAACCCCCAAATCGTTCAGGGAGTCAGGTGCATGTGCGGCATAACCGGAAATGGAGTAACTGGCTGTCAACCCCCAGCATTTCCCGCTGTAACCTGCATATTTATTTGGATTTTGCACACACCATTCCCTGTTTATCAAGGTTTGATTTTTGTTCTCTTCCCAATAGTTGGCGTAACGATCTTCCAGCCCGTGGGGATCAAGTCCCAGATAAGAATAAGTAGCCCAAAAGAGAGGTCCTCCGGATTTTTCCGCCTCATTATGATTAAGATTAAGTGTGTATCCAAACTTTTGATGTTTTCCTTTAATTCCACCACTCCTTGCCCAACCTTTGTGATAAATTGCGGGATCAGCTCCAAAAGTGGGTGACGAAACAGCGAGAACATAGGCGATCAGACATTCATTATATCCTTTTATCGGGAAGTTCATTTCCCATAAATACTGGGGGGACCAGTGCCAATAGAGAACATCCTCACCCCGCGTAAACCAGTTCCATTCGACACCTCGCCAAAGGTTGTCGATATTTGCACTCAGGATTTTCTCACGATCTGTACCATTTGCAAAATATTGACGGACAGTTAATAATCCCTGGATCAAATAAGCCGTTTCAACAATATCACCGCCATTATCTTTCTTTCCAAATGGTTTAACCTTTCCTGTTTCTCCCTCAATCCAATGAGGCCATGCTCCATGAAAACGGTCAGCCTTTGCAAGATACTTGACGATATGATTCAGTCGTAAATATCCCTGTTCCCTTGTGATAAACTTCCTTTCAATTCCGGTAAGGATTGTCATAATTCCAAATCCGGATCCTCCGGTAGTGACAACCGATTTGTCATGCTGCGGGTATACGCCATCCGTATGAATTCTTTCACAGGCAAGTCCTGAAACAGGTTCAGCTCCATCCCAAAAATATTGGAATGTCTTATACTGAACAAGTGTAAGTAAAGAATCATCTGAAATAGGTTGCATTTCAGATATCTTTCCGGTATTGGTCCCTTTTTTATGCGAATTCGGATAGCAACTGCAAAAAATCTGCAGGCATACAAATACAAGATAAGGGGTATATATTTTCATAGTGCTTACAAATTAGGCCCCTGAAATCCAAGATTTTTCATCCCTGTTTTGATTTCCGCAGAGCTCATGAATAAATTCCACAGCAAACCGGTTCGGTAATTCTCGATCATCCCGATTTGAGGTCCCTGATCAATGGCTAAGAAAGAATCGGCAAACCAGACAATATCCAAATTAAATGCATCCACAAAACCATACTGACTCCATATCTTATCTCCCAGTTTATAATAGAGGAAGTTCAAAGCCTGCATTGATTCGGCTGGTGCAAAGGGCATCGCAGAGATCGCAGCTGTGGGTGCAATAAAACCCTGATCGTTGGTGGGAGAACTCGCCGTATATCCATCCTTAATATCACTTGCGGTCAACCCCCAGCATTGAGCGCTGTAGCCATAGTATTTCCGTGGATTTTGCTTACAATATTCAAAGTTTATTATGGTGTGATTCACCGCCTGTTTCCAGTAATCTGCATAGGCGTCTGTCAATCCGGTAGGATTTATACCGAGAAATGAGTATTGCTCAAAAAACAGTGGTCCGCCATATGCTTCGCCAAGAGGTAGTTGATAACCATAATAGCTACCATTATTTTTGACCGCCCCATTCCTGGCAAATCCATTGTCATATACAATTTTCGAAATCGGATGGGTGTTGGAGGAGGCTGCAAGAACATAGGTGATCAGACATTCATTCCACCCCTGAATAGGCATATTCATAACCCAGTTTTTGGTTGGACTCCAATGCCAGTAAAGTTTATTCCCTCCGTCTTTATTGAAAAAGTCCCATTCAACACTATTCCACAGCAGGTTTATATCACTTCTTAAGGTCGTTTCATCCGTACCCGACCCGCTAAAATATTGACGAAGGGTTAATAAACCCATCATCAGATAGGAGGTTTCCACCAGATCTGCCCCGTCATCATTTGCTGAGAAAGGGACTACAACCCCCGTTGCTCCGTTTAACCAATGGGGATAAGCCCCATGAAAGTGCTGGGCTTTATTCTTTAGAAAATCAACTATTTTTTGTGCCCTTGCCAGCCCATCGCTTTTTGAAATAAAATACCGGTTTATAGCCACCGGGATGGCCATCATTCCAAATCCGGAACCGCCCGTTGTAACAATATCGCCTGATGTATTCCGTTCCCTGGCTAAACCGGAAACCGAATGTCCAAAATCCCAGAAATATTTAAAAGTTTGTCGCTGCACAAGCGTCAGGAGCGTTTCATTGGCAATAGTCTCGAATTTATTTGCCGAATCTATCGCTGTTGTTAATTTCACCGATAAAGGGGTTAACAAAAAGCCCCCCCCCTTTGACTTTAACATACTTGAAACTGCCAGGGTGTATCCTGATAAATAACTCATTGGAGTAACCGGCTGAACCGTAACTGAACTATCCTTATTACCAAAGACCAGATTGATTGGGACGACTGAGGCATTTTTATCGGAAAGAATGATTGAAGTTGCGGCTGATAACTGGTCCAGATCAGATCCAAAAGTCAATTTTAAGACCGATGTATTACTGACACCTTTATACTCAAAACCTGAGAAAGTTCCATTTACGGTCAGTGAGGTATAATTAAAGGAGTGGCTAACCGGTACATTTTCAGCGGTTTTTTCCTTTTTGCAATTCCAAACCAAAAAAAGTAACAGTACAGGCAGAATTAATTTTAACATTCTTTGGTTTTGAATCTTCAGGCCAGATCACCTTTTAAAGGTTGCCCGGAAAAAATCCCGGGCAACCCTATAAATTTGGAATGAACCTGATTTAGTATTAATATTAAATCAACTTAAAATCCAGAATAATTACTCCGGTTACTTCTCATTGTTCATAATAGTCTGAACTTCAGTCTCGGTAAGCGCTTTATTGAAGATTCTCAATTCATCGATCAGACCCGTGTCGGATAAATGTCCCCAGTCTACAAACAGCGGAGCACCTGATCCAATAGACATTGAGCTACATCCGGTCCAGTCTATACCTCCTGCAAAAGTGGAAGCTGCACGCGTAAGTACGCCGTTGATATAGATTTTACTCTCTGTTGCCGAAACGGTATAGGCAACATGAACCCATTCACCTAACGTTGGATCGATTAAACCACCGTCATTCCAACTTTCGCCACTGCCAAATCCAACATTTAACTTATACCGCTGTGCAGTCAGACTCCCTTCATGGAATATCCGTAATCCCTTGGTTCTCATGGCATCAAAATTTGCGGCTCCTGTTGGACAGATTGCAATAATTCCTGCATTAGCCGGGCTAAGACTTACTTTAGTCCAGAAAACGGAACTAAACTGGTTAGATTTGACTATTTCAGTAACAGGGAATGTCAAATACGAATCGATTGCTCCTGCATAGGCTTTTCCTCGCTTCCCGTCGGCAAAATCGGGAGATCCAACTTTAGTGGCCTCGGTATTTGAGACCAAATCATTATAATTACCTTCGAAAGGCATATAGAGGATCTCACCGTTGTATTTAGGAACATAGGGTGAGTCATGCTGGATAATCGCCTGAATTTCAGACTGAGAAAGGGCTTTGTTGAAAATCCTTAACTCGTCGTAAAAACTATTGTCTGCCTTATGACCCCAGGTAACAAAGTAGGGCGCTCCGGAACCTATTGAAATCGATTCACATCCGGTCCAGTCGATCCCAGAAAAGCTTCCCTGACTGACTACCACTCCATTGACATAGACAACGCATTGTGATCCCGAAACTGTAAATGCAAGGTGAATCCACTGCCCAATGTTATTTGGCACATCTGCCTTTGAACCGCCATCAAACCACGATTCTGCAGTACCGTTTCCTGCGTTTAGCTTAAAACGCTGTGTCGAACCAGAAGATTCACGGAAGAAACGCAACCCTTTTGTTCTGCTGGCATCAAAGTTAGCGTCTGTTGTCCCTGTCGGGCTGATTGCAATAATCCCGGCACGGTCAGGAACAGCATTCAGTTTATACCACATTTCGGCCGAGAATTCATTATTTTTCAATCCTGCCAATGGGAAAGTAAGATAGCTGTCGGTTGCGCCGGCATAGGCATTTAAACCTTTAAGACTTTCACCTGCAAAACCGGGATTCCCAACCTTTGTGGCAGCGATAAAACTTACCTTATCGACATAATCTCCGTCAAACGGCATATAGAACAACTCTCCTGAGAAAATTGGCACATAAGGAGGCTTCTTCTCAAAACTAACATCCTTGTTGGTGATTTTCCCCGAAAGGTCTGTTGCCCTGACTGTCAGGATATGGATTCCGTTTGTAAGCTTATCATAGGTAAATGCTTCAACTGCCCGACGGTAATCTTTAAAACCGCTGTAATTCTGCAATACAGCTCCATCCATTAACAAGGAGACCGCTTTGAGTTCAATATCATCGGTTACTTCAAACTGGATATTGATTGTAGCCAGTAGCGTGGGAACCTGGATCTTCACCCCTTCACCCGGATATTTTACAGTTACTACAGGGGCTGTCTGATCTGCTCCCGGACTGATGTGTGTAAGGGGGTCGATCCCTTTGTTACAGGCAATTGTAAGAACAATGCCCATTAAAAAAGTTACTATATACTTTAAAGTCTTCATATTCTTTTCATTTTAATGATCAGTACTTTGGATTATTTGCCTTTCAGACCAGGTAATTGGTCAACCTGATTCTGAGGATAAGGTAAAAATGCTTTGTCAGCGGTAAAGGTTCTCCCATCATAGCTTAATTCAGCAGATTTTCCAAGCCTTACCATATCATAAAAGCGGATTCCCCACTCCATAGCCAATTCTGCAAATTTCTCGTCCATAACTGTCTGAGTGTTTACTCCTGAAATTGCTGGAAGGCCGGCTCTGTTTCTGACCAGGTTAACAGCGGCATCTGCAGTACCTGCTGTACCGGTGGCCCCTTGGGTTAACGCTTCGGCGTACATGAGCAATATTTCAGAATAACGAATGACTGTAAAGTTTTTGTTTGTGCCATAATCGGTACGTCCGGGAGTAAGCAGATCTGAAGGCAAATAGTGTTTTCCACTTGCAAACATCTCCCGTGCAAAATCATTAATCCGGTCACCAGACCTTGTAGTGTTTGAAATCCATGAAGGGAGTGTGGCGTATTTGGCATCTTTCTGGATCTCCTGAATACCCCGGTTCGTAAACAATACACTTGTCTCAAGACGGGTTGTTTCTCCCCTGTCAAGCATAAATTTAACATACTTCATACTTGGTTCCCAGAACCCCCAGCCATCACCTGCACCGGTAACCTTTGGCGTCCAGCCCTGCGGACCAAAAAAAGCATAGAGGTAACTTATGGCATCTCCCGATCCCTGACCAAAGTCTGAATATTGAAACTCAAACAGGTTCTCATTATTTAACTTCCCCTTTAATTTGAAGAGGTTATAATAGTCGCTCTCCAGAGAAAATTTACCTGAGGCGATGATTTGACCAGAAACATCTGCAACGACCTGATAATTTTTAAGTTCAAGATTTGCAAGAGCCTTAATAGCAAGGGCGGTGTATTTGGTAATTCCACCACGGATATCACTTCGCTGGTTAGGATGCAAATCGGGCAGCAACGGTATTGCCTCATCCATCTGGGCCGAGATATGTTTCATAACCTCATCTTTGGTAGATAATTGAGCGACGAGTAATCCGGACGGATCGGAGCTGGTTGGGAGAAACACTGGTCCCCAGACTCTTGAAAGGATAAGCAGCGACCAGGCCCTGAATACTTTTGCTTCGGCAATATACTGGTCACCAAGTCCCTTGTTTGAAGCATTCTTCTGGTATAAAACAGTTTGTTCCATTGCAGAATGGGCAACAAAAACATTGTGATATAAATTCTGCCAGACTGAATTCGCCATCCACGAACCTTTGTCGTAATTGTACAAGTCTTCGGCGGCAAGTACAGGCTGATCACCAAGACCACCTGCATTTACATCATCACCCCTGACTGAGATTAGAGGGAAATTTTCCCATGAAAAATTATACATCACGGAATACAGACCCTTTAATGGCAGATCCATATTTGTTGATATTGTATAATCCGTTTGTGACGTAAAGGATTTATTTTCTGCAAGTTCATCCAGTCGTTTTTGACATGCTGTTGCTCCAAGTAATGCGATTATAAACAAGGACAACTTGATATATTTGAGTATCAGTTTCATAATTATAGCTTTTAAAAATATTAAAAATTGATATTCAGACCAATCGTATATACAGCAGGTATAGGATAGGTTTGGCTATCAACACCGTTAGCGACTTCAGGGTTAAATCCGTTGTACTTGAACATTGTCAACGGTCGTTCAGCAGTTAATGAAACCCTCATATTTGGAAGCATCGTACCAAACAACTCTTTTTTCCTGATGTTATAAGCTAATTGGACATTCTGAACCCGAAAGAAGGAACCATCCTCTACAAAATAGGTCGACATTTTTTGGTTCCAGGCCCTGCGTAATCCTGAGGAGGAGGGGTACTTATTTGAAGTTCCATCACCATGCCAGCGATTGATGGCCAAATCTGCATCCCAGTTTCCATCAGCAGTCCATAGGACATTACCCCGTTTGCGGTTCAAAATCTTGTTTCCCGACTGACCCATCATATTGACTGAAAACTCAAAATCAACATATTGAATTCCAATATTGGCACCATACATTGTGGTTGGGAAATAGGATCCCAATACCGTGCGGTCCTTATCATCAATTATTTTATCATTATTTTGATCCTTATATTTGAGATCACCCGGCACAAGTCCGTTTGCCACTGCAATCGGATCTGCTGCTATTTCAGCCGCATTCTGGTAAACACCTGTTACGGTTTGTCCAAAGAAAGCCAGCAGCGGTTGTCCGACTATCGAACGTTGCCTAAATTCAGCCTGCCCACCGTCAATATAGGGTTGCCCGTAGAGATTCAGAACTTCGTTTTTTAATGTAGAGATGTTCGCTCCCACGTTGTAGCTTAATTTGTCTGAAATTTTATTACTCCAGTTTGCTGAAAGCTCAAATCCTGAGTTCCGAATCACTCCTACATTTTTTATAATACTGCCACCCACTGCAGGAATTGTTACATTAATTGCTGCATTTTTTGTATCACGGATATAGTAATCGGCATCGATACTTAACTTGCTTTTAAACAACTTGGCGGTAAGACCAATGTTTTTCTCCTCCGTAACTTCCCATTTAAGTGAAGAGAAAGTGCTTGAAGTGGTGGTTCCTGAAACCAGAACACCATTTATGGCGACAGTTGCAGGCACTGTTGTTGTAGCTCCATCGCTAGCCTGGATTTTGTCATTACCCAACTTTCCCCAGCTTCCGCGGAGTTTTAGGAAATCAATTATGTTATTCCCTTTTAAGAAACCCTCTTCCGAGAGAACCCAGCCGGCTCCGACAGTTGGAAAATAACCCCATTTTTCCTGGTATTTAGAACTTCCATCGGCTCGCATGGTACCATACAAAAGGTATTTCTCTTTATAGTTATAGGAGAGACGTCCAAAATAGGAAAGTCCATATTGATGAACTCCATCGTCTCCCACTCCTGCCACGACAATTTTTCCAGACTGGCTAAGGTACCAGGACTGTTGGTGATCGGTAGGAAAATTTATTCCCTCGGCAAAGAGTTTATTATATGCCTCATCTCGGTAAGATGTTCCTGCCATCAAAGTCAAATTGTGGTCACCATAGTTATTGGTAAATGTCAATACATTGTCCCAGATCTGATCATAATAGGATGTCGCAATTTTATTGATGGAGGCGTTAGGATTCTGAAAACTGTTTCCAATGAAATAAGGTAAGTTAACATCGCGCTCTTCCATTGAAGTAAAAGCAGTATTATAGGTTGATTTAAAACTGAGTTTCTTGGGAATCAGATCAACCTTGGCATAAAAATTGGCATTTAATTTCCTGATTTTTAATTGCCCATTGCTGAAAGTAAGAGGAATAAAGGGGTTTTGACCACTTCGATATCCTAAATCCTGTGCATTGGAAAAAGCGATAGGCTTTGCCGCTGCATTCGAATTATCGTATACCGGCATGATTGGCACGGCATAATAGGCCTGCTCCCATGCAGCCGACTGGGCATTATTCTTTAATGCATTACTGAAATTCATATTTCCGCCAACTGTCAGCCAGTCTGTGGCTTTAATATCAAGTTTTGCACTTACATTCATACGGGTGTAATCATTCTTCATATTCAGGATACCATCCTGTGCGAAGTAATTGGTACCAATATAATAGGAAGACTTCTCGTTTCCACCAGAGACGTCAAGGCTATGATTCTGAATCGCAGCCGGGCGCATGATCTCTTTGTACCAGTCTGTATTGACATCCGGAACATTGGGATTTATTCTGCTTCTGCCATAGCGCTGCATTGCATTTAAAACAAACATTGCATCGGGCGCTGAACCTGATTCATTAGCCATCGCTGTAAACTGTTCGGAATTAGCCATTTTTAATACGTTTTGGCCAACCTGTGAACCATAGTAGCCCGAGTAATTGATCTCTGTCTTTTTATTAAATCCGCCAGATTTGGTTTCAATCAGGACAACTCCATTGGCCGCCCTTACCCCATAGATTGCAGCAGCAGAAGCATCCTTCAAGACTGAAATAGAAGCGATATCCGATGTGTTCAGAAAATCAATATTGCTGAAAAACATCCCGTCAACTACGTATAATGGGGCTTCATTATCGGCTCCCGGATAGGAACCAATCCCACGAACCCGGATTGTCGGTGAATCTCCAGGGGCACCACTACTGACAATCTGTACGCCTGCCACCTTCCCCTGTAAGGCCTGCATTGCCTGTCCAGTGGGAGTTTTAACCAACTCATCTGACTTTATCGTTGTTATGGATGAGGTAAGGTCTTTCACCTTCTGAGTACCATAGCCAACGACAACAACCTCGGAGACATCAACTGCCTGCTCTTTTAACTGCACATTAATAACCGCCCGATTGTTAATGCTTACTTCCTGGGTCGTCATCCCAACAAAACTGAAAACAAGCGTACTACTGCCTGCCGCCTTAATGGAATAATTCCCGTTGAAATCAGTAATTACACCGGTGGTTGTGCCTTTTACAACAATAGTTACCCCTGGGATGGGATCACCATTTGTAGCATTATTTACTTTCCCCGATATCGTAATGCCTTGTTGTGCATAAAGGAAAGTAACTGATAAAAATAGATTCAACAGAAAGATTAGTTTTTTCATACGTTAAATTTTTAAAATATTTGAAACGAAGATACAACGGCATCGAAGCCATGGAGAGAAAAAGGATACACTTCCGTCACTCCATCGCTTTTCTCCAAATTAAAACACCTCATAATTACCACACCATCTATAATATATTTGTATTATATTATTATATTTCAATCATATATAAAATAGCATATATGATTATTGAATGGTCCATACCTTAAATATAATTCTGGAAAGTGAGTTGAAAATATGATAAAATACAGAATTTATGGCAAGAATTTCTGCTTAATGAACATTTTATTATTAAATTTACAAATAAATTATTGAATAAAAGATTAAATAAAAGTTAATTTTTCGGAAATGATCGTTAACAACAAAATAATAAAGAACAGAAACCTTCATCCGAACCTTTTCACTATTGCCCTCTTCTTTTTGCTCATAGTCACTAGCAATCAACTCCGGGGTGCAGAATATGAAAATCCGGTAGTTAAAAATTTTTCAAAAGCGGATTATAAAGCAGATAACCAAAATTGGTCTGTTGCTGAAGACTCTGTTGGAAATGTCTATTTTGCAAATAATAAAGGGCTTCTTGAGTTTAATGGTATATCATGGAAACTTTATCCTTCTCCTAAAGGAAATGTAATCCGATGCGTGGCGGTGGGACCCAACAACCGGATTTATACAAGCGGCTACCGGGAATTGGGCTACTGGGAACGCCAAAAGTCCGGAACCCTGCACTATATATCGCTTAAGGCATTTGCAGAAAAGAATTTCATTTCCAATGTTGAGTTCTGGCAGATTATTCCTTTAGGAGATAAGGTATACTTTCACTCATTCGGGCAGATGATGGTGTGGGATGGCACACAAATTATTCCAATCCGGCACACCTTCTCCAATACCATGTACCAGATTGGCGGAAAGATCATCATTGATCAGGCCGATGGGCTTTATTCTCTTGAAAACAATCAATTAAAACCTTATCTCACAGGATCGTTCTTTAATCAGAAACAAATCAGATTTTTCTTTCGCGATGAGCAAATGAAAATGGTTATCGGAACATTCTCAGATGGTATATTCAGTTATGATGGCCAGCATTATAATATGCTCTATCCTGAATGGAATAACTATTTTATAAGGAATAAAGTGAATCAGGCTGCCCGATACCCAAACGGAAATATTGTCATCGGAACACACCTCGATGGGATTATTGCGTTTAACAACAAAGGGAAAATGATCTTTAAGCTCAATTCCCAAAATGGGTTGCAAAATAATACGGTGCTCGGCCTTGCGATTGATAAAAACCTCAATATCTGGCAGGCCCTGGACAAAGGGATTGATTTTATCACCTTTCGGGATAAAGGGTCTTTCGAATTGCATCCGGTAAAGGATATTGGTGCAGTCTACTCAGCTGCAATACTCGACAACAGAATGTATCTTGGAACCAACCAGGGGCTTTACTCAAAAAATGTTGATGAAGCGGATGAGAAATTCAAAATAATCCCTCAATCGGAAGGACAAGTCTGGAGTTGTACTATTTTTAAAGGAAAACTTCTTGCCGGACTTAATAACGGAACCTTTGTCGTCACAGAACAGGGACTTAAAAAAATATCGAATGTGAATGGAGTCTTTGCAATTACGCCCGACATAAAGATGCCAGGCTTCCTGCTTCAATCAACCTATTCCGACATCGTTTCACTCGATTTTACAGGGAATGAGCCACGGTGGTCTAAAAACCTCCGGAATTTCAACGATCTGATTCAATTTATCGAGGTCGATCTTTATGGAAATATATGGGCGGGTCACATGCACCGCGGGATATATCGCCTGAAACTTTCCGAAAAGAGGGATGAAGTTATTCACACTACCTACTATGGCGAAAATTCCACTTTTAAAAAGGATCACGGTATTCATCCCTTTAAGGTTGAAGAACGGATCGTTTTTACCACAGGTGAGAAACTGTTTACATATGATGAATTAAAAGATTCAATTGTTGAATACCATATCCTGAACAGACAACTTGGGAATTTCGCAGCTACACACCGGATTTTTGCTGCCCCAAATCACCACTATTGGTTTGTGACCAACGAATCAATCGGTTTATTTCAGATCGATGACAATACTGTCCGGCTAATAAAGGCTTATCCATCAACACTTTTCCTGAACCAGGTGATTGAGAATTTCGAAAACATTACCCCTATCTCTGAGAATCAATCAATCCTTTGCCTGGAAAACGGATATGCAATGTTAAATGCAAGTCAGCCGGAATGTGAAACATTGATTAAGGATAAATACCTGACCTTAACAGAATTTCTCTCTGTTGATCAGCGCGGACACATCGATACGCTCTCTCCGAACGTTTCAAAATATATTTTAAAGTTTAACCAGAGTAATGCCCAGATAAAATTTTCATTCCCGCTTTTCACTACCGACAAGATTGTTTTTCAGGCTTACCTTGAAGGGATTGATCCGGGTTGGCGGCAACCGGTTACACTTCCGGTCTTTAAGTTCGAACGACTCCCCGAGGGATCCTATACCTTGCATGTGAAAGCAATCGATCCCTGGGGTTCTGAGAGTAAAACTAACGAGATCAAACTGGTTATTCTCCCTCCGTTATATCAGAGCACCTGGGCAAAACTTGGATATTCCCTCATTATTGGTATTCTCCTTTGGTCCTTCCGAAGAAGGGTGATCATCCTGACACGCCGCAAAGAACAACGAAAAAGGGGTGACAAAGAAAAAGAACTTATCCGCCTAAGAAACGAAAAACTACAGGATGAGATCTCATTTAAAAGCCAGGAGCTGGCCAATTCAACAATGCTAATCATCAAAAAAAATGAATTCCTTATTGATTTAAAACGGGATTTAAAATTACAGAAGAACCAATTGGAATCACGCTTTCCGGATAAATACTATCTTCAGTTGGTAAAAAAGATCGATGAAAATATTGCAAGCCATGATGACTGGAAAACCTTTGAGACCAATTTCGAGAGGGCACATGAAGAGTTTATTAAAAAACTCAAAGCAGGTCATCCAAAACTTACCCCTCACGACCTTAGACTCTGCGCCTACCTACGTATGAACCTATCTTCCAAAGAAATAGCTCCTTTGCTTGGGATTTCTGTGCGCGGACTTGAAAACCACCGGTATCGCTTGCGTAAGAAGATGGGACTGGATGTGGATGCAAACCTTAATGAAGTTATGATGAATACAAACTGAATTATTCTGCTTCACAGATCCTGCAAACAGCTATACTCCGGTGGTTATCTGCCAGTGTTCAGGCATCAATCGCCGGGTACTATGATTCGGTAACCGAAAATAATCTTGCAAGCAAGCCGGTATCATTTAACTCCTTAAGCAATGATTCAATTGTCGGTTTTGGAACATCAAATATATCCAGTACCAATAATCCATCGATACAATCATTAAATTTAGGATCAACATTAAACGCCACAATTTTTGCATTCAACCCCAGATATTTTTTCAGAAGAACAGGAAGCCCATTATTGTACTGATCGATGTCACCAATAAACTTATCCAGCGAGTGTAAATCTGCAGTCATATTTTCAAGAGCCGTATTCAGGTGCTGGTCATCGGTAGTTACCTTGAACCTGTTTCGGGGTTTCACAAAGGCAGCCCTTTTATAGTCGAAGAAATTGGCCATTATGTATCTAATAATCAACTCCTTTGAAATCCCCGAATAGGTATTGCTGATACTTACCGGTCCGATTAAATAACGATATTCCGGATTCTTCAATAAGAAGTAGAGAATCCCTTTCCAAAGTAAAAATAGTGGAAGAGGTTTTCGTTGATATTCCTTTACAATAAATGAGCGACCAAGTTCAAGTGATTGTTTTAAAGTTTCCTCGAACCCACTCTTCATCTTAAACAGGCTCTGGGTATAAAAACCTTTGATGCCGAATTGCTCATAGATTTCATTTCCTTTTCCGATCCGGTAGCCTCCTACAATATGCTCCCCTTCATTATCCCAGATAATAAGCTGGTCGTAGTAGAGGTCAAACTCGTCAATGTCGGTCGGTTGATTTGTACCCTCTCCAACTTCGCGAAAGGTGATTTCACGCAGGCGCCCGAGCTCATTCATAATGACCGGAATCTGGCTCGACGGAGCACAAAAAACCGCGTAATTCTTTATCGTGAAAAGATGATGGTCTGTACGCAGATTATCTATTTCACTAACAATCTCATTCCGGGGTTGAGGATCAACAACCTGCTGAGGTAAGGGTTGGCTTTTTAACGAGTAATCAAAAAACGGTTTAACCTCTATTTCAGAATCGAGGCAGTAGGTCTTTGAGCGCAGATATCGTCCAAGCTGGTGTACATCGGCAAATTTGTCCTGTTCCTTCACCGAAATCGGGCTCCCGATCCTGATTTTAATTGTCTTGTTTTTTTTATTTAATACCTCGGAAGGGAGCTTTGCAGTTCGTAATGAGGGGTGAATCCGGCCAAGAAGATGAAACAGGCGACTGTTACTCCCATGAAAATAGATCGGAACAATAGGAACATGAGCCTTTTTAATGAAACGAAGAGCCGAGATCAGCCATTCACGGTCAGTAATATTTTTAGAGGTATAACTGGTGGAAACTTCTCCTGCAGGGAAAAAACTTAAAACTCCTCCATTGTTCAGGTGATCGAGGGCAGTTTTTAGACCACCGATGCTTGATGGTGCATTAGGCTGATTTTCAAATGGATTGACAGCAAGGAAATAATCCGAAATGGGTTCTACCTTCTTGAGGAGAAAATTGGCGATTACCTTATGATCCGGCCTCACCAGGGAGAGCAATTTGATTAGCAATATACCGTCAATTCCACCATAGGGATGATTTGAAACCGTAATAAAACTTCCGTTTGCCGGAAGCTTTTTAAGATCCTTTTCATCAAATTCAAGGGTCACATTCAGATACTTCAAAATACCATCAATTGATTCAATCCCCTTTTTATCACAGATGTTATCGTATAATTTATTAATTTGGTTAAATTGTAACAGATGCATGAGTAAACGGGCAAAATATTCTCCTCCGAGGTAATGCATATAAGGACTTACCTTCAGTAAATCCTGTGGTTTGACTAGTTTCATTTGTTTATAATTTGTTATTTAGCGGTCCTATACACTGGCCAAAATAAAATATTCATCTCAGAAGATAAAATTCTGATCATGGCTAACTCATCCGGCTTTTAAATGATATTGGGTTCAAAAATAGAAAAATAGAGCTATAAAACACTATTTTTTGCTTTATTTGCTTTGGAAATAGTGTTGACGATCACTATTTTTGAACAACGCTGCCATCCTGTTGTTGTAAAAGCAAACGGTTGATCTGATCAGGAAAAATTTATTGATTCAAAAACTGTTTAAATGATGTAATTTAGCCCATTAATGAACGATTTGGAAAAATATAGACCGGGCAGGTGGCTTCCCACTACGGCAAAAGAGATTGAGGCTTTGGGTTGGGATCAGCCCGACGTAATCCTGTTTTCGGGTGATGCCTATGTTGATCACCCCTCCTTTGGCGCGGCAGTGATCGGACGTATCATGGAGCGCGAAGGATTAAAAGTTGCAATAGTTCCGCAACCGAACTGGCAGGATGATTTGCGCGACTTTAAAAAACTTGGAAAACCAAAGCTCTTCTTTGCAATTACGGCAGGCTGTATGGATTCGATGGTCAACCACTACACCGCCAACAAACGCAAACGGTCAAATGACGCCTATACCCCTGATGGACGACCCGGTGCCCGTCCCGACTATGCCTCAGTTGTCTATTCAACCATATTAAAAAAGATTTATCCCGACATGCCTGTGCTGATAGGGGGTATCGAAGCATCGCTCCGACGGGTAACCCATTATGACTATTGGTCTGATCAACTGAAACCATCCATCCTGGTGGATACAAAGGCCGATTTACTGGTCTATGGAATGGGTGAAAAATCGATTGTCGAGTTTATCCAAAAACTAAAAGCCGGAACCCCTTTTAGCGAGATTACGGATGTCCCGCAAACAGCCTTCCTGGTTGATAAAAATACAAACTATACAACGAATTCAGAGTGGGAAGAGCTGGAGCTAAATTCCCACGAAGCCTGTCTGAAGGAAAAAATAAATTATGCTAAAAACTTTCGCCATATCGAAGAGGAGTCCAATAAGATGGCATCACGAAAGCTTATTCAGGGATATAAGGATAAACAGATCATTATAAATCCCTCTTATCCCCTTTTAACAACCAGTGAATTAGATAGCTACTATACGCTTCCCTTTACCCGTACGCCCCACCCCCGTTATAAGAATAAAGGGCCTATACCAGCCTATGAAATGATCCGCCATTCGGTAAATACCCACCGTGGTTGTTTTGGCGGGTGTACTTTTTGTACCATCTCGGCACACCAGGGTAAGTTTATTGCATCCCGATCGGAAGAGTCTGTACTGGCTGAGGTAAAAGAAGTCACTCAGATGGATGACTTTAAGGGATACATATCTGACATCGGGGGACCTTCGGCCAATATGTATAAAATGGAGGGGAAGCACCTTGTGATGTGCCAGGCATGCCGTCGACCATCCTGCATTTTCCCTGATGTTTGTTCTAATCTCGATACCGACCATCGGGGGATGACTTCACTCTATCGTAAAGTATCGGCCGTTCCTGGGGTGAAAAAAGCATTTGTGAGCAGTGGAATCCGATATGATATTATTTTTCACAAGACCAGGGACGAAAAAGTCAATAAGGGTAATGAGGAGTATCTCGAGAATGTTATTGTAAACCATGTTTCAGGGAGATTGAAAGTGGCACCGGAACATACTGCTGATAAAGTTCTGGATATCATGCGCAAACCATCCTTTAGTATCTTTTTTAAACTGAAGAATTTTTTTGATAAGGTGAACGCAGCTAACGGCCTCAGACAACAGCTGATTCCCTATTTTATTTCGAGTCACCCGGGCAGTACCAATGCTGAGATGGCAGAACTTGCAGCCGAAACCAAGGGTCTCGATTTTAAGCTGGAGCAGGTTCAGGATTTTACACCAACGCCGATGACTCTGGCAACAGTAATTTATTATTCAGGGTATCACCCTTATACACTGGAGAAGATAAGCACCGCCCGCGAGGCAAACAAAAAGCTGACTCAGCGTAAATTCTTTTTCTGGTACAAACCGGAGAACCGCAGTGAATTGATTGGTGAACTCCGAAAAATGAACCGTCCGGATTTGGAGCAGAAATTGTTTGGGAAAAAATAGCAAATTGAAATTTTATCCCTTCCACTCCGGGACTTCGGGAAAAACAGTACCTGGAATATTTTCTACCATATCTTATGCCTCAGGGCACAGGTTAATTCCCCAAATTCATACGAATATTGATTTGGAGAAATCCCGGCAGGGATTTGATATGGGTAGAAAAACAATGTGGAATGTGACGGTTAGTCCCGGAGGGAACTAAATAGTAAAAAAGAGCAGAATCATCCAATCATGGATTAAATATTCTCCATAATATCAACCAATTGCGCCAATATTATCGAATTTTTATGTTTCTTTAGAATTGTAAATTCGTAATCATCAAAACTGATTTTCTCATTCATATTTGGAATTCTCCCTAATTTTAGAATCAGATAGCCGGCAAGTGTCTCATATTCTTCGTTCACTGTTAATGGATGAGGAAGCAATTCATTAATATCATCGAGCGAAGCAGAGGCAACAACGGTGTAACTTTTCTCCCCTTTCTTCTCCACGAAGGGAAGCTCATTGTCATATTCATCCTGAATCTCACCAACCAGTTCCTCCAGAATATCTTCCATTGTGACGATCCCCTGTGTACCTCCATATTCATCAACTACTACTGCGATTTGCTGATGCTTTGACTGGAATTCTTTTAAAAGCTGGGCAATATACTTGGTTTCGGGGACAATCAAAACGGAACGCATGATGGATGAGATCTTGATGGGTTCGTTTCGATGCAGCTTTATGAGGATATCTTTCAGATAAACCACTCCCACAATATTATCGAGGGATTCGGCATAGCAGGGGATGCGGGAATAGTTCTCCTCTATTAAACGTTCGACCATATCCTGTTGGAATTCTTCCACATCGATAGCCATAACCTGGGTGCGTGGAATCATTATTTGCTTGGCTATCCGTTCTGAAAATTCAAAAGCATTTTTGATGATATCATAATCTGCCTGTTCGATTTCACCGCTCTCCTTTCCCTGTTTAACAAGATATTTTAATTCATCACTGCTATGGACGTCCTGACCCTGCACAATGGGGATACCAATCGCTTTAAGCACAAGGTTCGCAGTTCCGTTTAACAGGTAAATAAATGGCTGAAAAATAAAAAAGAAGAATTGCAGCGGCAGGGCAATCACCATTACTGTGCGCTGGGAGCGTTGAATAGCGATCGATTTAGGAGCCAACTCTCCAAATATAATATGCAAAATTGTGATAATCAAAAAAGCTACGGGAAGCGCAACATGGTGAGCGAGTTCAGGTTCCATCTGAAATCCGATAGCAGGAATCACATTCAGTATTATTTTTGCAACTACCGGTTCTCCAATCCACCCAAGACCAAGACTTGCAAGTGTAATTCCAAGTTGGGTGGCTGCAAGATATCTGTCCAGACGTGAAACGATTCGCTTTGCAACGGTTGCAAAATGATTTCCGCTTCGTACCTTCATCTCCAGCTGAGAGGCTCTTACTTTAACAATTGCAAATTCGGCAGCGACAAAAAATCCGTTGAAGAATACCAATAAAAATGTGATCAGTATGTCTGTGAGCATCCGTTTTGTTTTATACTAATCCGCAAATATAAATAATTAGAGCCAATGAATTTATAAAAAATAAATCAACTGCCAATCATGAGGGAGATATCTGTTGGATTTATTCTTTTCGGCGGATCTCCATATCTCCCAAATGGAGGTTTAAAGCATTTACAGAAATATGTATTTCAACAATGGAAATTCCCAATGAGGCAATCAGCAGAATAAGAGCAATCCCAAACATCCAGACGGCTAGTATCTGGCTTCCGATAAAAATCAGAAACATCGTTAATACACACAGGAACAGGCTTGTAACACCCAGGATCTGCATATACTTGGTCAAATAAAGTCGTTTTCGCAGGTTCGCGATCTGACCAAGCAAGACCTCATTCTGATTTACCTTGAACTTCTCATGAAGCGTCCTGATCAGTGTTGCATAGCTCATGAACCGGTTGGTGTATGCCAGCATAATTAACGAAATCGCAGAGAATAACAATGCCGGAGTGGTAAGGGTTATGGGTTCATTCATCTGTTTATAATTTGTTTTTATTTGCCAGATGGAACTCGCCATAGATAATCAGGCTTATGTGTGAGAGGCACTCTCATGGCTCGTTTCATTCGGATAATTCTAAAAATACAATTACCATCTTTGTGATCGGCATCATACAGGTTAAATATTTGTTACACATCACAAATCAGAACAGATTTACGCAGTGAATCTAATTTGTCAGTTTGTGTTGGCACAAATTCCTGACCTACAAAACCTTTATAGCCGGAATCAACCAGTGCTCTCATTATTGCCGGATAATAAAGTTCCTGGGTCTCATCCAGTTCGTGCCTTCCCGGGACGCCGCCAGTATGAACATGGCCGATATATTTGATATTCTTTTTCAGTGTATCAATGATGTTACCCTCCATAATCTGCATGTGATAAATGTCGTAGAGAAGTTTCATCCTTTCTGATCCAACCATTTCGCAAAGGGCTATGCCCCATGCGGTACTGTCACATTGGTAATCAGCATGCCCATAGCTATTTAGCAATTCCATAATAATGGTTACCCCATGCTTCTCAGCCAAAGGAGTTAGTTTACGAAGTGCAATGGCACAGTTGACCATTCCAACATTGTCATTTTGACCTTCCCTGTTTCCAGAGAAGCAAATCAGATTTGGGATACCCGCTTCACCCGCAATGGGGATCATCCGTTCAAAATCTGCAATCAGTTTTTCGTGGTTGGCAATGCGGTTAAACCCTTTTGGAATACCGTAGTCGGTGGCGTATCCAACGGCACATTTTAACCCATGATTTTTTACCGTTGCCCAATCTTTCTCCCACAATAATTCAACAGACTCGAGCCCCATTTTAGCGCAGGCGATTGCCAGGTCATCCAGTGGGATATCCCCGTAACACCACTGACTTACTGAATGGCGAATATTGCCTTTAAGTTTTATATTTTCACCTCCGGAAGCGGCAAAGGCACTTGTTCCCGGAAATCCGGCAGCCGCTGCTGCAACTGCTACACCTGTGGCACTTCCAATCATTTGTCTGCGGTTCATAGATCAGGATTTTATGAGATGATTATTATATTTTGATACCGTTAGCGACCTGCAATTTTATGCTGGCAGCTAAATTAAATATTTCCTGGTTAATTGCAATATCCGTTCTTCACTCAATATCTCACCAGTACTGCACCTGCTGAATATCCGCCCCCAAAAACTGTAATCCCGACTAAAGAATCCGTGGGGATTTTCGAAAGATTCTGCGACAGACAGATTCCGGTACTTGCACAGCCGGTATTTCCTAGTTCCTGGATATTGGTGAATACTTTCTTAGGTAGAATATTTAATTGTTTGATAAGATTGGCAATTATGCGGTGATTGGCCTGGTGAGGGATAATAAAATCGAGATCCTCCACGGTTAGATGGCAATTTAAAAGGGTTGTTTCAAGAGCCACACGCATAAAATTACAGGCATGCATGAATACGTCTCTTCCGTCTGGCATCTGAAGGCCACCTTCGGCCGGACGAAGGTAAACAGCTTCAGTTCCCTTCCCGATATGGCCCAGCCCCCTGGTAAAAATATTCAGTATTTCACCGGGTTTCGGCCCTATCGGTTCGTCAGAAATAAATAGTGCCGTAGCGCCGTCACCCCATAGATGACCACTCTTTTCACACGTATCATCACTGTAAAGGGTATTGTGCTCAGAAGCAATTACAAGTGCCCGGGTGGCTTTGCCCATGGCAAAATAGCCTTCAACGATCTCGAGGGCGTTTACAAGTGAGGAGCAAGCCGAAGAAATATAAATTACCTGTGCTTCAGGGATTGCAAACTCCCGTTGAACAGTATGACCAATTGTTGCCACTGTATCATAAGGGGAATAGGAGGCACCAATAATTAAATCAACATCTTTAATATCAAAAGGGAGAGTATCAAGAGCACGAGATACAGCCTTTACTGCCATTGTATTCGCATTCTCTCCGGGAGCAGCCTTAGAACGTGTTCTGATTCCCGTCCGGTCAAAGATCCATTCGTCATCTAACCCGTTAAGGTTCTTAAAGTGCTCATTAGGAACTCGCTGCTCAGGTAGGTAATGCGAAACTGTAGTTATAAACATGCTCATAATAAAAAGATCAAAATTGTAAGATTTTAGGCGGAGACTTTAATTCCGCGAAATAGAATTTTCTGCCATAGCTCAAGTGTCTCACGGCAAGGTTTTCCAAAATTATCAAGGATAAATTGTGTTTCAAGCCCCTTAAGTGTAGTTAGGGCCAGTACGGCAGTCTTCTTAAAGTCATCAACCAGGAATATGCCTGATTGGGTCCCTTCCTCAAAGATCAAAGCAAGGCACTCCTTTTCATGCAGATCAATTTTCTGCCGAAAGTGCTCAATTTTTTCGCTTCGGCTGAGAAACTCTGCTCTTAACCGTTGATCTTTATGAATCAAATTTTCAATCGCCTTCATGTGAGTAACCATAAATCTGGCAATTTTTTTTTCAGGCGAGAGTTTCATTGCTGCTACCCGGGTAAATTCCTTTAAAATCAGGTCAACCTCCTTTTGAATTACTTCAAGATACAGATCCTCGCGTGATTTAAAGTAGGTATAAATTGTTCTGCGCCCAAGACCGGAGGCCTTGGCAACATCATCCATGGTCGTATTCGTCGGTCCCTGGTGGGCGAATACGATTCTGGCTACATTAAGAATTGTATGTCGGGTCGTGTCTTTCAAAATAATTATTTTGCACAAAAATTGGTTTCGTGTGCAAAAGTAACCCTTTTTTGATACCCTGTATTGATTTTATAAATTGTTAACTTTTAGAACCCTCCAATAAGCGTCCACCAACCTTTATCTTTCCATTCGTTCTGGATCCCCTCATTAAAATGGATATCCTTAAAGGAGAATTTAACAAGTTCGAGGTCTTCAGCTGCTGATTCGGCATAGCCGGAGAGGGTTTCATGGACTCTGACAGCATGGAGCCTTACATTCTTCTCACCATTCACTAATTTAACATTGGAAATAATCTGATTAATTACGAAATAAAACAGCAGGGCGTAACCTTCAGCCGACGGAGAAACAGGGATTTCAGCCACTCTGGCATTGATCCGGTAAATTGCCCCCTTTACTTCATCCAACTCTTTATCCCATAAGGTAAAAGCATGATCAAAACTATGGATAAATTCCGCAACAGTGTTAAGTAACACAAAATCGATAACCATAAATCCGTTATCCAGATGATCGGACTTTAAAAAAACTTCCACCTCATAAGAGTGTCCATGGATGTTCTCGCGACAGCGCTGTGAGGTACAATTACGCACAATATGGGCTCCTTCGAACCGGAATTTCTTTCTGATGATCATCCTTTATAAAATAATAAGGTGCAAAATTAGAAAAGATAAGGGATAAATGCTATTGCTTTCCGATCACCAACCGATCCTCCACCATCCTGTTATTAAACTGCTGTATTATAGCCTTAAGCAATTCCTGTTCGTTTTCATAGCCAGTATGTCCTAACAGATTTTCAAGCAAATAGGGATCGTTTTTCCGGTTATAGATACCTGTAAACCGATCCTCCGTGAAATAGAAAACCCGATCCTCACTTAGAAACTGATAGGAATCTTCCAGATAATTAATAACAAATCGTTTCGATGAAGAATTAAACAGATCGTTTCCAAAGGCAATATATGGTTTTGAAAAGTTCAGGTAACCCAATATCGTTGGCATGATATCAATTTGTTGTGCCAATGCACTGTCTTTACCAACCAAACTGCCATCTCCCCGAAAAAAAATAAGCGGTGCGGCGTAATAGTTAACTGCCGTTCTATATTCCTTAAAATCAGAGGTTGAGCAATGATCTGAAGTTATCACAAATAGCGTATTATTATACCACGGCATCTTTGAAGCGCTCTTAAAAAACTCTTTTAAAGCCATATCGGTATACCGGATGCATTTCTGAAGCGGGATTTGTTCTTCCGGAAATTGTTCAGTATATTTCTCCGGGACTCTGAACGGGTGGTGCGATGAAACAGAAAAGATTGTAGTAAAAAATGGTTCTTTCATTTCATTCATCCTGTCGGCGAAATATTGGAAAAAAGGTTCATCCCAGATCCCCCACACCCCATCAAAGCCCTCCTTATTCCCATATTCCTTCATTCCGAAATAGCGCTTAAAACCCGCATTTTTTGCATACTCAGTAAAGCCCATGGACCCATTGGGTGCCCCATGAAAGAAAGCCGTCTGATACCCTTCATCAGATAAGAGGCTGGCAAGACTATTAATCCGGTTACCTGAGCGTTCCGACACCACATATGGGATCACCAGCGAAGGAATACTGGCAGTAATTGCAGGGATGGCATCGATCGATTTACGTCCATTGGCAAACGCATTAGTAAATACATAACTCTTGCTGACAAGCGAATCAAAAAATGGAGTATACCCTTTATAGGCTCCATGATTAAGATCTTTATTTAACGATCCGACAAATTCGCGGCTGAAACTTTCGAGAATAATTATGACCACATTTTCGTGTTTCCCAGCTGCCGAAGGTTTGGGATTCCGCACAGGGGTAAAAACCCGATCGAGCTCATCCTCCGATTTGTAATAATGAGTCTCTGCAAAGGCCTTTTTTCCCAAGGTCCGCAGGATGCAAAATGGGGTATTTTGAACCAATGACATCTCCTCTGTAGAATTGACATATTCACCTGCATTAATCATATTGATCGGGTGGCTTCCGGGCATGTATCCTCCACGCATCCCAATAACACTTAGTGCAGAAAACAACAGAAGAGCTAAAAATGAAATCGCTATATATCTTTTTGTAAATACCTTAAAAACAGGGGTCGGAGTGAGATACGAATATAGCTTCTCAAGTAATAGCAATGTTATTAGCCAAATAACAAGGATATACCAGAAGTCATAAAAGAAACGGAAAATAAGCCTGTAATTCCCTGCATCATTACTGGCAATACCAAACGCACTGATCGTAGTCCTTTTTAAAATATAGGGATAATAAATAATATCAATGTAATTAAATGCCAGACCAATGCTGTTAACCACCATAAATACCCACTTGAGCATACGCTGGTAGGCAAGGTTAAATTTAAATGACGAAGGGAAGAGATACAATATTAAGTAAACCGCATTCAGATATAAAACAGCGCTGGCATCAAACATGATCCCTCCACGCATAATACGGATAAATGATGTAATATCGATGTGAGAAAATAATGACCGGTTAAAAAGATAAAACAGAATTCGGCCAGCAGAATAGAAAAGCATGATTACAATAAACCGGTAAATCAGAACAAAGTATTCATTGAACGGGCGTTTACCCCTTAAAATCTTAAAATACATTTCCGCGTTTAATATATTGTTCATAGGGCAGGTTGAATTCGCATGTAGGTTTTTATCATTTCAACAGGTGATTTTTGAATCATGCTCGGTTCAGACATCTATAGTTTGTTTTTATTCCTGTTCAGGTATGATTAAAGAAATGCGACCTGCAAAATTAGCAGCTTATTTGGTCGATCCTAAATAATATCGTCGATTAAATATAACAAATTCTTTTGAAATAAGGATTATTTGTCACAAGCTGCCGGGAAAGTTTTAATTCCACTTCATTAGTTGGATTAAAAAAACCGCTTCGTTTCGGAAGCGGCTTTTTAATCCAATCAACTATCTGAAAACTACTTTTCGAAGCGTTCTTCAATAGCAATAATCTGTTTTGCAAGTTCTTTAGGAAGACGGGAACCGAATGTGGCATATTGTTCGCGCACCAGATCCAATTCATCTTTCCATTGTCCTTTATCAACTGTAAGTAGCTCTGCCATATTGTCTTCAACTCCAACTAAACCGGTAGTGTTAATAGAACCTAATTTAGGGACAAAGCCAATTGCTGTTTCATCAGCTGAAGCTGTACCGGCAACTCTTTCGAAAATCCATTGTAATACACGGATGTTATCACCATATCCAGGCCAAAGGAATTTGCCCTGCGCACTTTTACGGAACCAGTTAACATTGAATATTTTAGGAAGCTTTGCTTTATCCGGGGCATTTTCGCCAATGGTTACCCAGTGTCCAAAATAGTCACCCATATGATATCCGCAGAAAGGTAACATCGCGAAAGGATCACGACGAACACCTGCTTTCAAACCGATGGCGGCGGCTGTAACTTCAGAACCTACAATAGAGCCCATGAAGACACCGTGATTCCAGTCGAATGACTGATAAACCAATGGAACTGTTCCGGGACGACGACCACCAAAGAGGATTGCAGCGATTGGAACACCTGTTGGATTCTCCCAATCCTTGTCAATTACAGGACATTGAAATGCAGGGGCAGAAAAACGGGCATTAGGATGCGCTGCAGGTTTGCCACTTGCTGCATCATAAACTTCGTTAGTCCAGGTGATGGTTCCTTCAGGAGCATCATATCCGATACCTTCCCACCAGATGTCGCCATCGGGTGTTAAACCTGTATTTGTAAAAATGGTGTTTGCCCTGGCAGACAACATCGCATTTGGATTGGTATCCATAGAGGTGTAAGGAGCAACACCAAAGAATCCTGCCTCCGGATTGATCGCATAAAGCTGACCATCTTTCCCAAATTTCATCCAGGCGATATCGTCACCAACGGTTTCAACCACCCATCCCGGAATAGACGGAACAAGCATTGCAAGGTTTGTTTTACCACATGCGCTTGGGAAAGCAGCTGCGATATATTTTTTAACACCCTGAGGATTTGTAATCCCCATAATCAGCATATGTTCAGCTAGCCAACCTTGTCTTTTAGCCATACTGGAAGCGATCCGCAATGCGAAACATTTCTTGCCAAGTAATGCGTTACCACCATAGCCGCTACCGTACGAAATGATTTCGTTGGTTTCCGGAAAATGGCAGATATATTTATCTTCAATCGGAGCGCATGGCCATTTCGAATCATTCTGTCCGGGCTCAAGAGGAGCTCCAACAGAGTGAATGCAAGGAACAAATTCACCATTCCCAAGAACATCCAGAACCGCTTTCCCCATACGTGTCATAACTTTCATATTTACAACAACATATGGAGAATCTGTCAATTCGATACCAATATGAGCGATATCCGAACCAAGCGGCCCCATACTGAATGGAATCACATACATCGTACGACCTTTCATACACCCCTTGAAGAAACCCTTTAAAGTTGCCTTCATCTCAACAGGATCTGCCCAGTTATTGGTCGGTCCTGCATCTTCTTCTTTCGCTGAACAGATGTAAGTCCGGTTTTCAACACGAGCCACATCGCTTGGGTCAGACTGAAAATAGTAGCTGCCCGGACGCTTTTTCTCATCCAGCTTAACTGCCATGCCACTTGCTACCATTTCTCCAAGAAGACGTGTGTTTTCTTCTTCTGAGCCATCACACCAGTAAACTTTTTCAGGCTGACAAAGTTCTGCCCATTCGTTTACCCAACTGATTAATTTCTGATTACTAGTCATTAAAAATTTTTATTTTAAACAATTAATTGAAAGGAACTCAACTTCCTAATGAAAGCTTATTCTAGTTTTTTTTGATATATTCCTCACATGCCAAATAAATATTCTCAACCAGATCCGGAATTTTCGACTCCGGTACTGCAGAAAATGCCAGGCGAATCAGGTTCCCGAAAACAATAACGCCAGTGCTGTAATTATCAAGTAAAATCTTTCGGATAGCCTCTGCTTTCAACGAATCGTTTAACTCGATACACATGAAATAACCTGAATTAAATGGTAAAGCCTTAAAATATTTTGTAAATTTAGGATCCGCAAGGACCTTAACAATCGTTTGATAACGCGAATTCAGCGTATTGTATTTTTCATTCTTATCTGCTTCGTATTGTTCAGAGAAATAGGCAGCATACAATAACGACTGCGAAAGGTGACTCACATTTGAAATATTCCCACGGACAGCTCCGGCTGTCTTATTTTCAAGGGCTTCATATAATTCAGGAGTCCCGTTTTTTACACCATAGGTGATGAATCCAACCCTGAAACCCCAAACATAATCCTCTTTGGTAGGCCCGTCAAGTTTAACGGCCAGAACCTTTTCATTAAGTGTGCTTAACTGATTAAAAATTGATTCGGTATAAACCTCTTTTTCATAAACCAGACCAAAATAGGCATCATCAATAATGGCTACGACACTTTTACCCTTATCGGCCTGCTGTTTAATTGCATTCACAATGAGTCCGATCTCGGAGACAAGAGGGGTATATCCCGTAGGATTATTCGGAAAATTTAGCAATAAAACAATTTTCCCTGAGATTGAATCGAGTGTTTCAGAGAATCCCTCCACATTGAACCCTCCGTTTTTAAACAATGGGAAGGTAACAATCCTCCCTTTATAAGCATTTTCGAAGATTAGGGAATAGTTTTCCCAGTAAAGATCGGGAATCACCACCGTATCACCTTCATCAACAAACATATAACTCGAAATGCTAATCCCATGAGTCAACCCGCTGGTGACAATAGGAATGCTGATGGGAGTTGTTCCCAGTGACGGATTTTTCCTGTAAATAGACTCCTTCCAATAATCACGCAACTCCTTTTTACCAAAACTGGGAGCATAGGGATATACAGATCCCAGCGGCAATTTAATCAACTTGTCAAATTCAGAAAGGTGCATTGAAGAACCATTATCCTCAATGGCCTCACCTATAGTCGCATTGATATTTTTACCTTTTGCCTGTGCAGATTGGGACAAAATTCCGAGTTTTGGAAAAAAAATATTCTTTCCCCTTTCACTCAACAATTCCAGGACATCGGTGTTCAGCTTTTGGATGGTCTCGTTTAGGTCGATCGCTTGCTTATCCATTAAGTGCTGTTTAATTAATTTAATTATTACTTAACCACAAAGTTATTTAAATATATCGAGAATGATATTTTTTCAGTATACTGGACCTTAAAACTTAACAAAGATTTGACATACCAACGGGTGATGTTAAAGTAGCTCAGATATTGGGTGGAGTAACGATCCACAATGCCCTGGCTGAAGAGTTATGAAGGTTTTTCAGTGAATGTGGGATCGTGGAGTTGAAATAGAAATTGTCCCCTTTCTCAAGAATATACTGCGAATTGTCTAACGAAATCATCAATTTTCCTTCGAGGATAAAAATAAATTCCTGCCCGGGATGGGTGTGCATAATCTCGGCGGAGTCCGAATTTTCAACAAATTTCAGGATATACGGTTCCATCTGCTTGCTGTTCTCGTGGTGAGACAGAAGAAACAAACTGGTTCCACTCGAATTTACTTTCACAAATTTAATATCTCCCGATTTGATCAGTGGATTTTTGGTCAGTGACTCATGTTCACCAATCAATTCACCTACAGTCGCATATAAACTATTTGCGATACTCTTTAACGTGACAATAGATGGAAATGCCTTAGAGTTTTCAATTTGTGAAAGGGCACTTGCACTTATCCCAACTTTTTTTGACAAATCACTTAATGGCAGACTTAACATTTCTCTTTTACGCTTGATTCTTTCTCCTAATCGATTCATGAACAATTATTTATAAAATAACAGTAAATTTAAAACTAACCAACTTACAAAATTAGTTGTTTTTGCCATCTGCCATCCGCTACTTTTAATAAATTAAGTAATACTTAACAAAAACAGAGGACAAGTAACCGGAATGTTACGTATGTCCTCTGTTTTGAGTTTAAAATGATGAAGCGCTGATTAAGACCTGGGGTGGAATCGGTTAACCGTGTCCTTCAGGTATTCTTTATCCAGATGGGCATAAATTTCAGTAGTAAGAATAGATTCATGCCCAAGCATCTCCTGTACGGTCCGCAAATCTGCTCCCCCTTGTACGAGCGATGAAGCAAAAGAGTGTCTGAATGTATGGGGACTGATGTTCTTCTCCAGTTTAATTTTGTCCGCAAGATTCTTAATAATGGTAAATATCATTACCCGACTCAATTTTTTTCCTCTTCTGTTCAGGAACACAATATTCTCAAAACCTTTCTCAATAATAAGTTTTTTCCGGGAACTTAAAAGATATTTTTTGATATCTTCAATAGCTCTTTTACTGATAGGGACCAGTCGTTCCCGCTCCCCTTTTCCGGCAATCCGAAGGAACTCCTGCTCAAAATGAAGATTAGACACCTTTAGCTCCACCAGCTCAGAAACCCTTAATCCACAACTATATAGCGTCTCAATAATGGCTTTATTCCGAAGCCCTTCAGCCTTTGCTACATCAATTGCATCAATCAGTCTGTTAATCTCATCATCGGAAAGAATCTCCGGCAGTTTCCTGCCAATCCGAGGTGATTCCAATAAGGTTGTCGGATCGTTCTCTACAGCTTCTTCAATTAGCAAAAATTTATAGAAAGATTTAATACCGGAGATAGTTCGGGCTTGTGTTCGGGGACTAATTCCATTTTGGTTCATCCACTCCACAAATTTTCTCAATTGAGCCAACTTTACCGTTTCCGGTGTGAGGTTAGGAAAATGCTCTTCAATAAAGTAAATTAGTTTATTGATGTCATTTACGTAAGCACTTACTGAGTTAGGAGAGAGTGATTTCTCAATCCTCAGAAATGTTTCATACCCTTTTTTACTCTCTAACCAATTCATGTTTTTTATTTTAATTAAGATGAAAGATTATGGTTAATACTAAATATATTTCCTTACAACAAACATAATAGTATAAAAGTTGTTTCATTTATATGCAAATTGCACCTTAGTAAATATACAAAATATTTTATATTAATGAAAATTATTATTGTAAATGGCCCAAATTTAAATTTATTGGGAGTCAGAGAAAAGAGTATTTATGGAAGTTGTTCGTTTATTGAGTATTACGAGAATATGACACCCCGTTTCCCGAATCTGGAATTCGAATACTTTCAGTCAAATACCGAAGGAGAAATAATAAATTTTCTGCATAAAGTTGGATTTTCTGCAGATGGCATCGTATTGAATGCCGGGGCTTATACCCACACTTCTGTCGCCATCCGCGATGCAATTGCAGCAATTACAACCCCTGTGGTAGAGGTCCATATCTCAAATATCCTCACCAGAGAAAATTTCAGGCATGAATCTATAATTGGACCAGTTTGTAAAGGGAGTATTATGGGATTTGGACTGGACTCCTACCGCCTGGGAGTTGAAAGCTTTCTTCTGCCAGAATAATAGATTATCTTTGACCCATAAAAATAAATCGTTTAATTATGGATAGCATTAAGCATACCAAGATTGTAGCCACCATATCGGATAAGCATTGTGAACCTGAATTTTTGCAGGAATTGTATGATGCCGGGATGAATGTTGTTCGGATTAATACAGCTCACCAAACTCCCGAAACGGCTTTAAATATTGTGAATAATGTTCGAATAGTATGTGATTGTATTGCAATTCTTATTGATACTAAAGGACCCGAAATCAGGACTAAAAACATTATAAACCCAATCGCAGTCAAGACCGGTGATCATCTCTTTGTGAAAGGGGGGAATGAAGATTCAACAGACAAGCTATTTATTGTAGACTATGATGAGTTTGCTGACAATATTCCCATTGGAAGCTTTATGCTGATCGATGACGGTGAGCTGGAGTTTAAGATTATAGGCAAAGTGGGCGATGCACTTGAGGTGTTAGTCTGTAACGATGGCGAAATTAAAAATAAGAAAAGTATAAATATTCCCGGAGTTTCGGTGTCATTACCCCCGATTACCGAAAAAGATAAAATGTTTATTGAATGGGCTGCTGACAATAACATTGATTTTGTGGCGCATTCATTTGTAAGGAACAAAGAAGATGTTTTAGCCGTTCAGAAAATTCTCGATGACAAGAAGAGTCCAATAAAAATTATCTCCAAGATCGAAAATACAGATGGGGTTAATAATATCGATGAAATACTTGATTATTCGTACGGGGTGATGGTTGCAAGGGGGGATCTTGGCATTGAAATACCTGCTGAAAAGATCCCATCAATTCAGCGTTCCCTGATTAGAAAGTGTATTAAGCGAAAAAAACCGGTTATCATCGCAACCCAAATGTTACACTCAATGATAAGCAGCCCAAGGCCAACACGTGCTGAGGTAAGCGATGTTGCAAACGCCATCTTCGACAGAACAGATGCAATCATGCTCTCGGGAGAGACCGCATACGGACAATACCCTGTTGAAGCAGTAAGCCTTATGACACGGGTTGCCATTGAAATAGAGACCAGCAAAGACCGACGAAATGATGTTCCCGTCCCGAGACTCGATAACGAGGTTTCGGCCTTCCTGGCTGAGGCTGCAGTACTGGCTGCAAACGAAATAAAGGTGGCCGCTATCATTACAGATACGCTGACCGGCAAAATTGCAAGGTATATCTCAGCTTTCAGAAGCCCACGGCCGGTATACGCAAAATGCCATAATGGACGTGTCATGCGTGAACTTGCCCTCTCCTATGGAGTGCATGCCAGCCTGATCATCTCCAAAAAGAACAAACATAAACTGGTTGAGTCGTCCCTCCTGGACCTTGAACGACGTGGCAAAATCACCGAAAACGACACAGTTGTCTATGTTGGAGGTAATTTCGGCGTAGGCGGAGGAACCTCCTTTATCGAAATTGCTTCGGTAGCCAGAATGACCAAGGAGAAGAAAAACAGCAAACATAATACAAGCGAGCTATAGAAAATTTTTATTTTGATTAAATAATTCTTATATTTGATATTGTAAATGGCCGGAATATGGTCATCTGAAACGCTTAAGGCAAATCATCATTGATAGTTATTGGTTCTTATCTTTTAACTAATAAATTATTTATTATGAAAAAACATATCCTGCTGTTTACTTTTCTTGCGTTGGTATTTCAATGTGGAAATGGTTTTGCCCAAAAAGTTACCCTCGGATTAAAGGGGGGATTCAGTATTCCAAATCTAACGGGTGGAAGTTCCGACACCCCGCTAAATACAGGGTACTCGTCACGGTTCGCAACCGATGGTGGCGTATTCGGAGAATATCATGTCAATAAAAAATTCTCAGTCTCCATTGGACTCGAATACTCCTCACAGGGTGGATTAAAGCATAAATTTCAGGCATTTCAGACTCCTCTGGAGATGATTGCCCAATTTCCAGGTACTGCACCTGAATATCTATATGCTAATTTTAAAAGTGAAGCAAAAATTAACTACCTTTTAATGCCGGTACTGGCAAGGTATACCTGGAAAATAAGCAAAAATAGTCCCGTGAAGGTTTATGCTGCCCTGGGGCCGTTCGCAGGATATTTATTAAACGCCCATCAGGTCACTAGCGGTACGAATAAAGTTTCAATGCTAAATCAGGATAATAGCTTTACCGAACTTCCTTTTCCACCCCTGGATTTTAATGCCAACACAAATATCAAAAACGATTTATATAAGTTCAACGCCGGCATCGACGGTTTTGTGGGCATATCGGTCAATGTCACCAAACAGGATGCATTTTTTATTGAAGGAGGTGGTAATTATGGTTTCTTATCTATCCAAAAAGGGACAGGTAACGGAAAGAATAACACCGGTGCAGGAGTTATAACCTTTGGCTATACTTATACCTTGCAGAATAAATATTACAGACAAGGGCACCGGTAAAATCAGATTCTATCGTGTCATTGATCTGACAAAACATCTTTTTATTTCCTCCTGAAATAAAAAAGAGTGAAGCAATGCCATTTTCAAGGTAAAGAAGCTTCTCTTTATGAATATTATATTAACCAACTCGTCACCTAAAAGACAAAATATAAGTTATATAATTAGTTGCCTCAAGACCAAACGATTGAACTGATGAAGAAAAGATATCTTATTATAATCGCTTTTACGATCTCCCGGATCGCTTTAGCCGAGAATCCGATCCCGAAACAAAATTGGCAACTCAAAACAGAAGATACCTACGTTACCATCGCAATATCCAGGGATCGTCCTGCAATTTATGAGTTGAGAAACGCCAAAAATGGCTGGAACTGGATCAAATCGCTGTCTGAAATGCCTTTCCCGGAAGAAGTTCAGATTGGAAACCAGAGCTTTCAACCGAACTGGAAGTTCAAAAATGGCACGATCGAAAAATCCAACGGCGTAAAACTAACCCTTCATTTTTTCAGTACCTCACCAAATCTGGAGCTGGAATCGAAATGGGAAGCCAAATCAGGTGTGGGACCGATTGAGAATTCAGTAGCAATTCGAAATAACACAGTTGGAAACATTACGTTTCAGAATGTGACGGTAATCTCTGCAAACATAAAATTCACCTCCGATTCCATTGCGTCACTCTGGCGGTTTAATAAGGGAAGATACCTCGGGAATAAGGACCCACGAGATAAACCAATTGTAACCTCTGACAAATTAGGGGCGAATGATTCAATCACATGTTACCTTTCCAATGATGCCAATGGCGCTTCACCAGAGGGGATCAATAGTCATCTCCCCTTTCAGGTGCTCGATATAAACTCAAGGCATGGGTTATATATTGGCTACGAATGGAGTTTTGGCGTTTTTAAGAATAAGACCGGAGCAGACCCGCTAACGGTAAATTATAAATCGTATTTATGGGATGCCGGATCGGTGACAAAAGAAAAAGGGGCAATTTTCAACCTTCCCGCAGTTTTCTTCGGGGCTTATGTGGGAAATATTGATGATGGCACCAATAAAATGAAGCGGTGGTTCTGGAACTATAAGATTACCCAAACACTACGTGATAATCCGCAAGAGCCACTAATTGAATATTGCATTCCGGGAAATGAGGGTCAGCTAACCGAATACTATAACAAATATCCTGTAACTCAATGGGGCGCAGAACTTGGTAAAATCGATATTGACTGGCTGGATGGCTCTGGGGCTGACTGGACTAAAGGAGACTTCAAAAAGTATACCAATTGGAAACCAGACACTTTGAAGTGGCCAAAAGGGATGACTGCCGGAGATATCGTCCACAGGAATGGCCAGAAACTTTCGCTTTATATGAACTTTACTTTCGAAAAATGTGATATTGGAACTGCGGAGGGAAGAGAAAAAGAGAAAAAGGCACTGTTAACCAGATATGACTTTTGGCATTTCGACTACTGGAGAAGCGACATGCTGCTGGAAGCCAAATACAACTATCTTAGCCATGAGGGGCTTCTGGAGATTCTGGATTACATGATCAGCAGCCGCCCCAACTTCCGTTATGAACATTGCGGGAACGGAGGGTTATTAAAGGATTTCACAACCTTACAACGAATCTCCGTATTTACCAATGAAGATTCAGGCGGTCCGGAATATCACCGCGAATCGTTTTACTCTTGCTCGTTTATGATAAATCCGGTGCAGATAAAGACCGACATTGGGATGAATCTTGGCCCTCATGGTGAAGTTCCAAATAACGCAGGTTTCAGCCCAAACGGAGGAGTCATTAACGATTCCCCTGAATGGGTGAATTACATCCTCCGGACCGGCTTTATGGGCGCCAATATGGCAACCAATTGGTGTGTCTATACTTCGAATCAGATTGATGGGGTCAAAAAACACTGGCCACTCTACAAAACGAAGCAACGACCGATCTTAAGAGGAATAAAACCAGGCGATGCACCGGCAGATGTTTACCACATCCTTCCCATACCCGACGGAATTAACTGGGATGGCATTGAATTTTTTAATACCTCACTAAACAAAGGATCGGTTCTCCTTTTTAAACCCTCTGAAAAAGCACCCGATTCAAAAATCATCCGGCTCAGAGGGCTCGAACAGAAGAAAATTTACACGTTAACCTTTGAAGATAGAAAAGGGCAAGACAGAAAAATATCAGGCTCAGAATTGATGTCCAACGGAATAGAAATCAAAGAGATGAATGGGAAATACGCTTCTGAGATTATATGGATTAACTGAATAAGATAAGGCTTCTAAAAAGCCTTATCTTATTATCTCATATCATTTATCTCAACCTTGGGATATTTTGCTGGATCGAACTTAAAATAGTCAGGCGTTAAATTCTGATCGGTTTTCATATTTTTCATGGCAAGGGTATATGTATTTCCATCCTTGTTAAAGGTTTTTGCCATAAGGATCTGATTTTTAACCTTATCAATACTTAACCGAACCTTTGTGAACTCCTTCTTCGCATCGGTGGGGAAAAGATCGATTACGAGGGCAGCCTTTCCTGCGACGCTCTCCTCACCGATATAGGTGAAATTGAACCCATTTTCATAAATGGTAAAAATATTGGCAGGATTAAGGGATGCCTCGCTCTCGGGATCAACCGCTGAGATATTAACTTCATTGGACTGAGTCAGATAACTCCAGGTTACAGCTCCGTCTGAAAAGACTTCCATTCCCATAGCAGGCATATGCAACCTGTAACTCTTCCCTTTTAAAGCAACACTCCCTTCGTTGGTTTCGGTAACACTCCCTGTCTTATTCTGGAGGGTAAACGAAAAATCGATCTGGATTGTCTTATAACTTTTGCTGGTTTGCGAGAGTTTATCAAGAATCTCCTTTGCTTTTGCATCCTGTTGTGCAAAAATCGAACCGGTAACTAAAAATAAAACACTGAACAACGAAATAACTTTCATCCTATTATAATTTGTTTAAATATTCACTATTGACCCAAACCCCGCAATAATTGTTCCAAAGCGTATTCGTCCTGCAATAAAACCTGACGCGCCTTGCTCCCCTCATTTTGCCCAACGATTCCGGCGGCTTCAAGCTGGTCCATGATCCTCCCTGCCCTGTTATAACCGATAGAGAACCTGCGTTGAATAGCAGAGGTCGATCCGGTCTGGTTCATCACTACGATTCGTGCTGCCTCGTCAAAAAATTCATCCCTGTTCTTCAGATCTGCCATATCGGACTCTCCCCCCCCCTCTTCATGACACTCCGGCAACAGGTAGGCGCTTGGATAGGAAGGTTGCTGACTGATATATTTTGCGATCGATTCAACTTCCGGGGTATCGACAAAGGCACACTGAACCCTGATCAGGGAATTGCCTGTCGAAACAAGCATATCCCCTTTCCCGATGAGTTGGTTTGCGCCAGGTGTGTCCAGAATTGTTCGTGAATCAACCATTGACGCAACCTTAAAGGCGATTCTGGCCGGGAAATTGGCTTTGATAACCCCTGTGATGATATTAATTGAGGGGCGCTGTGTCGCAATCACCATATGGATTCCGACGGCCCTGGCAAGCTGTGCTATCCGGGCAATGGGCAATTCAATCTCTTTACCGGCCGTCATAATAAGATCTGCAAATTCATCAATGACCACCACGATATAAGGCTGATAGCGGTGACCCTTGAGTGGGTTTAACCTTCTGGCAATAAACTTCTCATTATACTCCTTGATATTCCGGGCATGCGCCTTCTTTAAAAGATCATACCGCATATCCATCTCGTGATTCAATGAGTTAAGGGTATTTTTAACCCGCTGAACATCGGTGATAATCGGATCGGTTTCCCCCTCCATTTTAGCCAGAAAATGCTTTTCGATAATGGAATAGAGGTTTAGCTCAACCTTCTTTGGATCAATAAAAACGAATTTTAGCTGTGCAGGGTGCTTTTTATAGAGTAAGGAAGAGATAATTGCATTCAGACCGACCGATTTACCCTGTCCGGTGGCACCGGCCACCAGAATATGGGGCATCTTGGTGAGGTCAACAACAAAAGTTTCATTCGAGATTGTCTTTCCCAAGGCGAGTGGAAGCTCATAATCACTCTCCTGAAATACCTTGGAGGCGATCAGCGAACGCATTGAAACAATCTCAGGCTTACTGTTTGGAACTTCAATACCGACAGTTCCTTTTCCGGGAATCGGGGCAATGATACGTATTCCTAATGCAGCAAGGCTCAGGGCGATGTCATCTTCAAGATTTTTAATCTTCGAAATTCTTACCCCCGGTGCAGGAACAATTTCATATAAGGTAATTGTAGGACCTGTTGTAGCTTTGATTTTTACAATCTCGATATTATAGTTTTTGAGTGTTTGAAGGATCTTATTCTTATTTTCGATCAGCTCTTCATTCGAAACCTGAGGATTTCCCGAGGAGCGCTCTTCGAGCAACTCAATGGGGGGAAACTTATACCTTGCTAATTCAAGGGTAGGATCAAAGTCTGGCATTTCCGCATCTGCTCCTTCATAGAGGCCATCCTCTTCATCACCTTTACGAGGAGCCGGGACATATAGTGGTTTGCTTGTCACAAATGGAACCGATTCTTCCCGATGAATCTCTTCGCGTTCAATCTCGAGGGTCTCCTTTTCAGGTGATCCAGCATACACGATCTCTACTTTATTTCCAACGGCAACCTTTGCAAATGCCCGCTCTTTGGTTTCAATAACGGGTGGCTGCGGAATATCGAAAATATCCTCTTCGGGGATCTCCTCGGTGAGTGACTTCTCTTTTCTTACCCGTTTATAGGTTACCCATTTTTTCAATAGTGGCCACGCCTCCTCAAAAGCAATAATCAGGCAAATCATCATGGAGCCCAGAATTAGAAAAAATGTCCCCACTTTCCCTATTGTAAGGTTTAATAACTGACTGATATGAAATCCATAATGGCCTCCGGGAAGGATATGCGATTTTTCGTACAGCGAGGTGAGGAAATATCCTGCAGCGACTGAACTCCAGATTATCAGAAACAAGGTATAGGCCAGGTTTCTTCTCAACGAAAATTTACCAAATTTCCCCAGCCTTAGTGCAAGAATCATAAACAGGTAGACAAAACCAAATGCTGCAATCCCAAATCCCTTATTAATAAAAAGATTGGCGGCCATTGCTCCCCATCGTCCTCCGGCATTTTGCATTTTTATATCTGGATTGGAAAAGAGCTCTTTGAAAGAGACATCCAGCAGACTGATGTCCGCTCCGCCGGAAATAAAGAAGGAGGTAAATGAAATCAGCAAATAGCACGATATAAGAACAAGCACAACGGCTAGTATTCCCCCAATTGTCTCGCCTGTGCTTAGTTTTCCTAAACGACTGCCACTTCTGCTTTTTCGGGTCGAAGTTGTCCCTGATTTTTCATTTCTGCTGCGAACCATTGTTGCGAAATCTAAATATTAAAAAGAGGGTCGTATCACCCTGCAAATTTAACCAAAAAAGGGAACGGGCAATATCACCAGATGTAATATATAGCGCTGCACCACGATGCGCCCCTGCCGGACAAAACTTCAATTAAAGGATTCCAGGCTCCAAATATAAGCTCTGAAATATGATAAAATGCAGCATCTGGTTCTTGGATAGTTTGTTACTTTAAATCGTATTTTAACTTTTGAAAAACCAGAATACATGACAAATAAACTGGCTGTTGTAGCGTTGGGTGGAAATGCACTTCTCCGGGATAACGAAAAAGGGACAATCGAAGAGCAGGAGCAGCACACTGCCGAGACTCTTGAAAATCTGATCTTTCTTATTAAAGATGGCTATGATTTAATTGTAACCCATGGCAACGGACCTCAGGTTGGGAATATTTTGATGCGCAATGATGCCGGCGAGCAGATTTACGGAATTTCTCCGATGCCGCTGGATATCTGTGTGGCCGATTCTCAAGGCGGTATTGGGTATATGATTGAACGGATATTCCGAAATATTCTTATCCGGCACGGAATAAAAAGAGATGTGATTACGATCGTCAGTATGGTCGAGGTTGATGCCCATGATACGGCTTTTAACAAACCTACCAAACGAATAGGAATGTACTATAGCGAGAATCAGGCAAATCAATTGTCCCGGGAGAAGGGGTGGATCTTCAAGCTAAGCAAAAAAGGGGATAAAGGATGGAGACGTGTCGTTCCCTCTCCCGCTCCAAAGACAATTTTAAATCTTGAACTCATCAAAGGTCTGGCACGTCAGGGAAATATCGTTATCACATGCGGTGGTGGCGGAATTCCTGTCTACTACGACGAAAATAACGAGATCCGGACCATTGATGCAGTGATTGATAAAGACCACGCCTCATCACTACTGGCAAACAGCGCGGGAGCCAATGAGTTCTATATCTTAACCGACGTTCCGTTTATTTTTAAGGATTTCGGCCTTCCCACTCAGGAAAAACTGGAGTTTCTCGATTATAAGGATACACTGAAATACCTTGATTCAGGCACTTTTGGTGAGGGATCTATGGCACCAAAAATAGCTGCAGCCCTCTCATTTATCAAAAATGGAGGTGAAAAAAGTATCATAACTGAAGCATCGAAACTGGAAGATAAATCATACGGATCAAAAATCACACTAAATTATGGAACGTGAAATAAAAAGTGAAAACTTGCATTGTATATTTCATAAAATTAGGCACTTCACCTGATTCCGTACCTTAGCCAATTAATTATCTTTTTTATATAGAAATTTGAGAAGGATTTTACTGAAATTTTGTTGCTTTGAGCTATGATTTAACACTCAAAGAAGTTTAACCCATTATAACTGTAATTTATGTCTATTAATCTGCATACCAGGCATTTTTTGAAATTGCTTGATTTTTCCTCCCACGAAATAGAATACTTACTTGATCTTGCGGCCGAGTTAAAATGGGCAAAGTCATCCGGAACCGAGGAGCCCAGGATGGTAGGAAGGAATATCGCACTTATTTTTGAAAAGGCTTCTACCCGCACCCGTTGTGCCTTCGAAGTGGCTGCCTATGACCAGGGGGCGCATGTGACCTATCTGGGGCCTACAGGCTCACAAATCGGGGTCAAAGAGTCGATGAAAGATACGGCACGGGTGCTTGGGCGGATGTACGACGCGATCCAATACCGCGGATACGGGCAATCGATCGTCGAGGAACTTGCCCTTTATGCCGGCGTTCCCGTATGGAACGGCTTAACCAATGAGTTTCATCCCACACAGATTCTTGCCGATTTACTTACCATGCGGGAACACTCTGACAAACCACTCTCTCAAATAAAATTTGCCTATCTTGGAGATGCACGAAATAATATGGGAAACTCGCTTATGGTAGGTGCTGCCAAAATGGGGATGGATTTTCGTGCCGCAGCGCCAAAAATATATCAGCCCTCAGATGAACTTCAGGCGACCTGCAGAATAATTGCACAGGAATCAGGTGCCAAAATTACGATTACCGAGGATCTCGCCCTGGCGGTCAAAGATTGTGATTTCCTTTATACCGATGTCTGGGTTTCGATGGGTGAGCCAGATTCGGTCTGGAGCGAAAGGATCGCACTCCTTAATCAATACCAGGTAAATAAAGAAGCGATGGAGCTTACAGGAAATCCAGATGTAAAATTCCTACATTGTCTCCCCGCTTACCACAATAGAAATACCAAAGTCGGAGAAGATATTTTTCAGAAATTTGGGCTTGAGGCTATGGAAGTTACCGATGAGGTGTTTGAAAGTAAGGCCTCCATCGTTTTCGATCAGGCCGAAAACCGGATGCACACCATCAAAGCTGTGATGGTTGCGACCTTAGGTAATTGAAATAATTTTATAAACGATTGATTTAATGAAACTTAATTTTAATACAAATAAAGATATCCATGAGAAATTTTGAATTTTATAACCCGGTAAGGATCATTTTTGGGAAAGGGCGGATTGCCAAACTTTCAGGATTAATTCCTCAAAACGCCAATATCCTTCTCACGTACGGTGGTGGCAGCATCAAAAGAAACGGGATCTACGACCAGGTCATTGCAGCTTTAAAGGGGTTTAATGTGATCGAATTTGGCGGAATTGAAGCCAATCCGCATTATGAGACCCTGATGAAAGGTGTTGAACAAATAAAAGCACACAAGATTGATTTCCTTCTTGCCGTTGGGGGAGGCTCTGTATTGGATGGAACAAAGTTTATGGCAGCAGCCGCACTTTGGGAAGGGTCGGATCCCTGGGAGATTTTATCCCGAAGAAATGAAGTTAGTGTTTCAGTAGCAATTCCCGTCGGAACGGTCCTTACGCTGCCAGCCACAGGTTCGGAAATGAATGGAGGCGCCGTTGTTACCCGTTGGGAAACAAAAGACAAACTCGCCTTTTCTTCCGAAAAAGTGATGCCCCTCTTCTCTATTCTCGATCCCGAAGTCGTATTTTCCTTGCCACAGCGCCAGGTTGCCAATGGCATCGCAGATGCTTTTATCCATACGATGGAACAATACCTGACCTATCCGGTAAACGCTCCTGTTCAGGATAAATTTGCTGAATCGCTACTTACAACCCTTATCGATGAGGGCCCCAAAGTGCTGGCAAATCGTACCGATTACGATGCAGCGGCCAACTTTATGTGGGCAGCTACGATGGCCTTAAACGGCATTATTGGGGTTGGAGTTCCTCAGGATTGGGCTTCGCATATGATTGGACATGAACTGACTGCACTTCATGGAATCGATCATGGACGAACACTTTGTATTATTCTGCCTGGTGTTATGCGGGTAAAACGCACCAATAAAGAGGCGAAAATACTTCAGTATGGCGAGCGGGTATGGAAAATCACGGAGGGAACGACAGCTGAAAAGATTGATGCAATCATCGCTAAAACAGTTGATTTCTTTGAATCACTGGGTATTGGAACTAAATTGTCAGACTATGGAATCGGTGCCGAAATTATCCCTACGATTATTGGTCGCTTCGAAAATAGAGGTATTAAGGCATTCGGAGAACGGGGTGATGTGACGTTGGAAGAGATTGCGAAAATTCTGGAGTTGCAGTTGAAATAAGGTGAATCAAGAGGAGATTGGTAGAAAAAAATAGAAATATAAGAAATTATAATATTCCATGAGTTTTCAGGATCTCGGCAAGATCAGGGTGTTTTTTGGAATAGTCTCGCAGCGAACGGATTAGGCTTGTGGTTTTTGCATCAGCATCACTCGCCTTTTCCAGAGCGGGCTGAAGAGCAGTCCTTCTGTCCCAGATCATATATCCGAGCATAAACAAAATTAAAGCAACAATCACCCCCTGAAGCCAAAAAAGGTAGTCAATCCGGGCATTGACCGCTTCGAATTTGACATTCATCTTTGCTTCCAAAGTTTCAATCTTCGCTTCAGTCCGTATGGTGCGGTCACGATCAGCAAGGGTATAAGGAACCACGACCTGTTGCTCCTGTGCAAAAGTTTTAAGTAAGGGCAAGAAGAGAAGTATAATTAGTATTAAAAAAGACGTCTTCATAACCAATGAATATAATACGAAGATACAGAGATTTTCTGAAAATTATCTCTTTGCAACTTTTCGGTTAGCAGGTGCAACCGGGCATCCGCAGCAGCCACCTCCACATCCGTTACAGCTACTTTCGACCTTCTTAAATGATTTTAATGACTGTACCGCCTTGTACCCCATAATCGAGAAGGCGACCAAAACAACAATCCAAGTTATAATTTCCTGCATATCCAAGAGTTGTAATAAAGGTTAAACTAAAACCAGATCTAAATAAAAAACAGTGCGATCCGGTAGGTGATAAAAGCAAAAATCCAGGCAAATCCGGTGGTATACAAAACGGTAAAGAGCGCCCATTTCCAGCTTCCGGATTCCCGTTTAATGGTGGCAATCACGGCAATACAAGGGAAATAGAGGAGCACGAATACAAGAAAAGAGAGAGCTACCGCCTGGTTAAAGACCTTCTCTCCTGCCTTGGGTCCCACATAATAAACTTCTGATTTAAGGATCTCGGGTAAAAGTTCTTTCGATTGCTGAACATCTTTCCCGGTTTCGTACAACACACCCATTGTGCTAACCACGATCTCCTTAGCCGGAATCCCGGCCACCAGGCAAATCCCCATTCGCCAGTCAAATCCAAGTGGACTGATAATCGGTTCAATGGCATGGCCGATTGTTCCCAGATAAGAGTGTTCAATTTGAGATTGAACAGGCAGTATTACATGTGAGGTCTGGGCCTCCGGAGTATCGGAGGAATGGTTTTGATCAGTTGCACTTCTGGGAAAATATTCCAGCGCCCAGATAACAACCACAGCAACAAGAATGGTCCCCCCAATCTTCTTGATATATTGACTTGCCTTATCCCACATATGAACCAGTGTATTTCGCAATACCGGCATCCGGTAAGGAGGAAGCTCCATCACAAACGGTGTATCTTTACGCTTGAAAAGAGTGCGGTTCAAGATCTTAGCCATTAAGATCGCCATTGTAATTCCGAACAGGTATAACCCCGTAAGAATCAGCGCCGGATAATTATGAAAAAAAGCAGAAATAAGTACGATATAGACCGGCAAACGGGCCGAACATGACATAAAAGGGATGATCAGCATGGTGAGTAACCGGTCACCACGGTTTCGGATCGTACGTGTGGCCATAATCGCAGGGACATTGCATCCGAACCCCATAACCATTGGGATAAAAGAGCGTCCGTGCAATCCAATCTTGTGCATGAGCTTGTCCATAATAAAAGCTGCCCTGGCCATATATCCGGTATCTTCCATCAATGAAGTAAAGAAGAATAAAATCAAAATATTAGGGAGAAAAACAATTATACTTCCCAGGCCATTTACAATTCCGTCTGTGAACAGATCCTTAAGCATTCCTACAGGCATTGAAGCCTTAATCAAATTGCCAATCAAAGCGACCCCGCTATTGATCCATGCCATTGGATAAGCTCCCAACTGGAATGTGGCAAAAAATGTTAAAAACATAAAGAGCAGGAATATGGGATAGCCTAAGATACGATGAGTGACCAGCCTGTCAATCTTACCTGTGATCGCATAACGCCACTGTACTCCAGGGACAAAAGTCTCACGCAGAGCGCCCGAAATAAACCCGAATTTAGCATCCGTAATCAGGTGCGGACTCTCCTCATTCCATCTTGATTTCAAACGGGCCATTTCATGCTGAATTACCTCATTGATACCGGTATAATTTGTGGATGACTTAAGCGTATCAAGAGCAGTCGGGTCTTTATCCAAAAGCCTTATCGCCAAATACCTTGATGACAACCTGGCAGTTATGGGTTTGTCTTTTTTTATCTCCTTACGGATTGCCTTGATCGATTGTTCAAGTTCCTCTCCGTAATTTATGTGAATATGGCGTACTACAGGATTTCGCTCCTCGTAAACCTCAATAATTTCATCAAATAACTTATTCAACCCCTCGCCACTACTCGCAGTTGTGGGAATGATGGGGATACCAAGAAGTTTACCCAGATTTATCCGGTCGAGTTTGGCTCCGCTGGTTTTAAGGTCGTCGTACATATTTAACGCAACCACCACTTTGATATCCATATCGATCAATTGAGTGGTCAGAAACATATTCCGTTCGAGATTTGAGGAATCGATTACGTTAAGCACGATATCCGGAGTTTCCTCAATAATATAGTTTCTGGTAAATAATTCTTCAGGCGAGAACGATGTCAGTGAATAAGTCCCTGGAAGATCAACAAGGTTAAAAGTATACCCTTTGTGCTGGAAGGATGCAATTTTAGAATCGACCGTTACACCGGTGTAATTTCCAACATGCTCCTTCGAATTGGTAACCCGGTTAAAAAGTGTTGTCTTTCCGCAGTTTGGATTTCCAACCAAAGCAACCTGGATCGTCTTTCCCTTCTCATGTGCCGACCTTTTCAGCTCTTCCATATCAATTGTCCCATCAAAGGTTGGGGCAACAGTATCCATGGCTTCCTCCATTGTAATCACTTCGATCAGGTACGCTTCGGCCCTACGTAGCGATACATTGTAGCCAAGAAGCTGATATTCAACAGGATCGTACAATGGTGCATTTTTCAGCACAATCACTTCTTTTCCTGCAACAAATCCCATTTCCGAGATTCGTCGACGAAAAGAGCCGTGACCCAGCACCTTCGTTATTACAACATGCTTATTTTCTTCAACTTCTGAAAGTCGCACCTTATTCTTATTTAGAACCATTAAAAATAGGATGCAAATATAGGACATTAAATCCTTAATCATAGAAAAAACACCGCTATTTTTACAACTATTTATTACTGCATTCGGGCAGATTTAGTGGTTCGATGACAAATAGTATGGGTAATAGAAATTTCACTCTCATTGTCCTGATGTATCGGGAGCAATTGGCAGCTGGCAGGTGGCAGATTTTCGATAGGGGAAAGTAGCCTTTTTCAGAACATGGTTAAGAATAAAAGTTAGTTAGTTACGGACATTCATCCAGCCGCCAGTAACCAAAACCTAGCCGCAAATTATCAACTGATTAGCAATAAGGAGATCTTATTTACCCAAATAGATCGTTTTAGAGCCGAATTAGTCTTTGGTTATTTTAACATTACTGATATAATATTTCTCCGTTTCATTATCGCTGCTAATATGAGAAAAGGATAAAAAATTAAATTTCAAATCTGCCGGAATCGCTTTCCCAATATTGATAATCTGTTTATTATCTGTATATACCTCCAGCAACTCCTTGTTTCTTTTAAGAGCTATCTTTATACAATTGTTATTTTTGTCATTTGAAAATCCAGGTACCTGAGCTTCTTTACCGTATACTATACCTGAAGGAGACGATATATTTAAGGTGGATTTTCCGTCTGATCCATTAAATCCGGGTCTAACTCTTAGTGTGATTGAGTTTTGGTAAACCAATTCTGACTTTTCATTAGCCAACATCATCTCTATGGCCTTCCCACCCCATGTAAACCCCTTAGGTACAATCAAATCGAAGGTTAAGGTGAAATCGTCAGGCAATGGTTTCCGGAGCTTACCGGCTGAAATGAAGTTGCCTTTAAGCTGTACCCATTTACCATTTTCTCCATCAACAGTTTTAACGGTTGCGAAATTGCCATTTCCAAGGGGTGCATTCCATCCGGCAGGTTTTTCATTGTTTCCATTTGCTGAAAAGTCATCAAAAAACCAGAAGTCACTCATAGCCCCATTCCCTTTAAAATTGTCTGTTGGTTGCAATACGCTCTGATTTTTTCCATCAGAAGGGGTATGTAAAGGGCGATAGGGCAAATTTTTTACTTTATCAGGATCAAAAAAGAAATTGTAGACATAGTCAAAATTAAAATTATTTATAATGGCTTCGTGTCTGTAATAAATGTTAGGATCAGTAAATGATGCAATCCAGGAAATTGTAATCCATTGCGGCTTATCTTTTTTGCATAGTTCTTTTGCATCGGGGTCGAGTTGATAAACCTGGGCTTTGTTTATTTCAGGATTATTTATATCCCCGGAAAAAAACGGATCCCCGTCGTTACTTTCAATATCATAAAGGGTGGGTTGATAACTTGTTTTGGCAAATTCACCCAGACGGTCTCTGTATTTTTCGGTTAATCTGGCGATACCCTTTAGGCGGCGATCGAGTTTTTCACCTTCATACTTAAGAAAATAGTCAATGTCCCGCTGATTCCCCTGCGCTTTTTCAACGATCTTCTTTTTTTCTTCTTCATAAACGCGGGGAATCGATTTCTCCAGTAACTTCAGAAACTCACCTTTTGAAAGTTTTATAAACGGGAGTTTATTGTTTTTACATAGGATTACACATGGGGAAGCGCCAGCATCACTAACCCGTTTAATCCAGAAGAATGGATACGATCTTATGGAATTTACTTTTGAAAAATCAATTAGTTCAGCTAACTGTGAACCATACAGTTGAACAGGATCTGCCAAAGGCAAAGTGAAATAATATTCATTGGCAGAACATAAAAAGGGGATTGCCCAGGAAGTTGCGGGAACCAGGTTTGCAGTAATGCTCCAGGCCGTCTGTGTTTCTGCTATTTTCTCAAGTTTACCATTATTTGAGGATACATTCCACGTCCATGCAGTGGTTCCATAGAGCTGCGGAAGTGCAATTTCATCAGCGTTATAACGGCCAATTTTGGGGCCGATTGTTTTCGTAATATTTCCTATTCCAGCTTTTGGAATATAACTTACCTGCATCCAGTTGGCCAGTGAATCCATAAAGCTCAGCTGGGTTGGAGAAAAAAAAAGATCATCCATTCTTCGCCCCTCTTTATACCCTTTGAAGTGGTAAACTTTGGTCCACCCTAATACCGTGTCCTGGATTGCCTGACTGATCGATTTCTGTGCATTAAGGTTTTGTAAAATGCATAATGAAATAATAGAGGAGAGGAGAAATTTTCTCATTTTGACATTTTTGAAGGCTAAATTTACAGTTGTATACTCCATTAACAGGCAACCCTTATCAAAAGTTCAGTCAGTTTAAGAACCCATTTGTGCTCAGTATAATGCAATATATAAGGATGATATGGGAGATATTTCGAATTAGTCACCGATTTTTCAGGAATCAGAGGAGCTAAAATAAAACGATAATATGGTTTTATTTTACAAAATCTGATTATCTTTGCACCGCTTTAAAGCAAAACTGGCCCCGTAGCTTAATGGATAGAGCATCTGACTACGGATCAGAAGGTTGGGGGTTCGAGTCTCTCCGGGGTCACAAATACCGCTGTAATCAATTGATTTTCAGTGGTATTTTTTTTTGCTACATACATATATACATACAAATGGGCCATGAATTTTGGAAATATTAATGTCGCGCAGATCATATTCTCACTCCAGAGATGACTATTAACTGTAACCAACTGTTTATCATTGTGTTTATTCATTTAAGGGATAAGAATCAGGAAAGCATTGTGTTAATGAAATGAAATCGAAATCATGCATAAAAAAGCATCTTTGTATAGTCCGGCGAAAAATCGTCTCCAAAATTCACTGATTAATTTTATTGCATCATTTTCTTCTGGGAAGTTCAATTAATTTTCATGTTCAGAAAATTATCAATATTAACAAGTATGCCTATTTTTGCGAATTTAATACGGAAAAATCAGTATCAAAATGGTGTTTTTGAAAACTACCACTGAGCTTTTAAGCCAAAATCTTTCAAAAGAGAACATCATGTGGCTCGATCACAAATGAAATTTTTCAAATCTGACCGGGAGAATTTGCCGGATAGATTCAAAAAAATCACCAACAGGCGAGTTCATCGATAAAAAAGTCGATGAAATATTACATAAAGAAGACTCCCCGTCTATATTCCAAGATAAAATTGGCTTCAATCAACGCCAGACAGGGATACTTTTAAACCGTTTAACCTGCAAATATTTTATGATTTTAAAGAGAGAATAAAAGATAGAAAGGAGAATTCTGCAGGTAATTTGCTTTATAAAAAAGCGTTGGATGAGCCGCCTATGTTTTCGGGACTGTCATCACTTCAACTAAGATTTATCCAGAATAACCAGAATAATACAATTGAATTGACATCAACTATCCACTGATTAGGGGATAGTTCACCAGTATCCATAACTAAGGTCAACTATCTACTGACCAGTCTAATATTGAATAGTGAACTCGCTGGCTACTCTGACCTTTTTTTTTCAGATGATATTTCAATCATTATACAAATCTTAAAAGAATTACTTAGCCGCTGCTAAATGTTCATCCCTGATCTCCGCCGCTAACAATTCTGGTTGTAATACCCTAACTGTATTTCCATGTGCCAGGAGCTCCATTCTGAAATCAAACGTATTATAAATTAATAATTTGATTCGTAATTCATCAGAATTATCCACAATAATCTGCTGCGAATGATGAAGAGGCAACGTTTTGATGTATTTTCCCTGATCCGGGTCAAACGAGAGGATCACCTCAGTTGGTTTCTCTTCCGTCGGGGATATAATCCCGAAACTATGCCTGAAGTATTCTTCAATATTGAAATGCTGAGGGTACTTGAACTTACTTTTGGTAATCTCCAGTGAAGATATTCGATCTAACCCGAATGTTTTAATAATACCGTTAGAAGAGTCTTTATCCAGGTTTGTTGAAATGAGGTACCACCGGTTTTTAAACTCTTTAAGAGCCAATGGACCAACAAGCCGTTGTGATGGTTCATCCTCCCAGAATTTCTGATAAGTAAACCGGATCTGCAAATTATTATTGATGGCATGTAGCAGGCCAAAAAGATTTTCAGTCCCCTGTGGCCGCCGGTTTTCAAACTGTATAGATTTGGATATATTCTCTCCGATTTTCAAAGCGTTGAAGGTATCGAAAGCCTCTAACCTCCGACGGCTGACCTCAGACTGGAGTTCTTCATCGATAGCATAAACCCGACGCTTAAAATCATAGCTGATCTCAATCTCGAAGATCGATCCGATATCCTCCAAATCACGCTTAAACTGTCGTTTCGAAACATTAAAATTCATACTTTGCAGCTCCGATTGTTGCCGAAGATAGGAGTCAAGTTCATTAAATGTTGCCGGAGACTTCCGTAACTTATTCGTAATATGGAAGTAACGCAAAAGCGATTCTTTTGTTGACATACTTTCTGATGTTTTGTTTAATCAAAGATAGTGATAGACTATGTCAAAATTTGGCGTAGATTAAAGCAATTTGTTTAATTGTTTTATAAAGTCTTTTTCCTTGTCACGCATATGTGCTGCAAATTCAAAATTATGGTATTTGATTAATTCGAGTTTAGTCCTCGTTACATATTTAAGCTCGCGCCTTAAACGTATTATTAATCTTACCCTTCCGATAAAAGTTCTTATCGAATTGCTCTCTTTGACAACCTTATGCACAATTCCAATGATTTGTCGAATTTTAAGTTTAATTTTTCCCATTGCTTTTTCTTTTTGGTATTGATCTGACTGTTCAAGTGATGACGCCCTTATTTAACTATGCAACAACAAGTTCCAAATTGATAATTCGTAATTCTGCTATTTTCATGCGATAATTGGTTCAGCATTTTATCAAACAGTTAATTTTTCTCCCCAGTTCTGGTGGGTCACTTTAACTTCATTCCTAAAGTCATTGATGCGGATGATATCAGATAGAGAGTAACGTGAATCAACAAAAAGGATATGTGAAGCATAGCAAAAGTATTCTATGGAGCTTAGTTCCGGAGCACTTAAAAGCTCAATATTCCAATTTAATTCCAGAGTATGATCAATTATAAATTTGTCTTCTGTTTCCTCATGAATTAAATTGCCCCCATCGGAGATCGAGAATCTGCGCAAATACTCAAAAGCATTATTAGTAAAATCGAGCACATCTGCCATTGCGTGGTAATCAGATTGTCCGCTATTTTCATCTTTATCAAATGTTAAGATCGATTCTTCTCCACTATAACCGACGGCAACTGTTCCATCTACATTAAAATCATCAAGGAAATCATCCCCTTTCGCTTTGAGTTGCACCATTTGTCGGTAAAGAAATTCTGTGCG
>CAIXCY010000229.1 GCA_903918045.1 uncultured Bacteroidia bacterium | reverse complement strand
TGTTGAATACCAAAAAGTTATTTCCCGATTTGTCCGAGGGAAAAATAGCAGCGCATAAATATCTTAACTTGCTGCATTTATTGTCCGAACAATGGGGAGTATCTTAGATAAGCCTGAATCTGCTATTTGTGTTGTAATGTTAATATTTCATATTATGATTAAATTGTATGGTGAAGTCCAGAAACCATTTAAAAAACGGGGCGGAACTGAAGAACTAAAAGTGTCAGAAAGATTAAAGATTAAAACCTTGAAACAATTTTTTCAATTTAGCAAATTTTTTTTAATCTTCTGTAATTTTGTAAATGGGATATCAATCAGTTTATTAATTTTTCTTACAAGTTCCTTTTCGTATAGTCAGCCAATTATGACAAATAAGGAAGGTTTTTATTTTACACTTAAAGCAAATGATTACAAAATATTAGATAACGCAATTGAAGGTCCGCAATTACAGATCCGTTGGTTTGATATTTATGTCAATTCTTTTGACAAAACAAATTATGAAAATTTTCGTAATGACGAATTCAAATGGCCGCAATATTCACAAAAAATTTTAGCTGAGATTAACAATGGGGTTGCATCATCAGATTTTACTAAAATTTATTCTTATACATGCGATGTAACTCTTGGTACATGGGATTATAAAAGTAATAGCTTTCCTATCGCCGAAATGTGGAGTGGTTTACAAATAGTTAAGTATTCTCTTGCCTACAATGATTTTACTATTAGATATAGTCCAACATGGAATGATAAATACTTTGATTTGAAATTACAAATGGATCCTTTAAAAGCAGAAAGTTTTATTGCATCTCGAAAAGACTATAATGGAAACGTAAATCGAAAAATTACTGCAAAAATAATTTATAATGTAGTAAATAAGAGGATTGTGCGGACAGAGACTTCAGTAAGCTTGGGAATATATATGCATAAAATAATATTTCTAAATGGGAATACAATTCTGGGAGAAATTAAACCAAGAATTGATTTTTTCGACAAAGTAAATCTAATAACAAATGATGTTAATCCCAAAATTCAAGATATAGACGGCAATGTTTATCATACTGTTACTATTGGCACACAAGTGTGGACTGTTGAAAACCTAAAAACAACCAAATATAATGATGGTTCAATTATTCCAAATGTAAAGGAGCAAACAGCATGGGCTAAGAAAAATAATCCTGCCTACTGTTGGTATAATAATGACTTAAAGAATAAAAGCACATACGGAGGATTATATAATTGGTATGCTGTAAATACTGGAATACTAGCACCCAAAGGTTGGCATATTGCGACCGATGCCGAATGGTCAACCTTATATGATTTTCTTGGACGCACAGATAAAGCCGGTGGAAAACTTAAAGAATCAGGCACAATCCATTGGGAAAGCCCTAATGTAGGAGCAACCAATGAAACAGGTTTTACTGCACTTCCAAGTCCGTTCCGTGATAGTCTTGGGCAATTCAGTGAAGGTAAGGGCTTCGCGGGGTTCTGGAGTTCTACTGAGTACGAATCTAATTTTGCCTTTAGTAGGGGATTGTATTCTAATGATGGCATTTTCTCAAAGCAATCACCATCTAAGGAGTTTGGCCTTGCTGTTCGTTGTGTTCGTGATTTTTAGACTAATTGATCTATTTAGTGTAATTATTATATATTCAAATAAATTGGCGTAAAACTAAGCCCATATTAGCAAGCTCTTTGCAAGAAGATTTTCGTGATGAGTTAACTGGAAAGTAGGTATTTGAAGTTCTCTTGTAAATATGGGGACTATGGAGAAAATCCATGACTGTGCGTAGTAGCTCAACTTTATGCAAGTTAGTAAAACTGTCTTTTGATAGGTTTAGAATAAATATGAAAATTGATTTAATTTTTGAAATATTATTTTGGCAGACAAGTGTCAAGTTCATATTAACCATTTAAATAAATCTAAAATGAAAAGAGACGAATTCATTGAATCGCTTAAGAAGAAAACAGTTAGAGCTTTATTAGACCTATTGAGACAGGGTCAGTCGGGAAAATTTAAAATTGACCCGGATTATCTTGAAAACGTAATTGAGGAAATTAACAACAGACAGCTTTCAGAGAAAGAAACTACTGAATTTGAGAATCTACTTGAATTTTCATTTGAAGACAGTTCTGAATTAGAAAACAAAAAACCTAATAAGGGTAGTGCGTTTAAAGAATCACCAAGTGAATTCTCAAACGATGAAATTGATAATTTAACAAGCGGATCTGGTAGTTTTGGGAGATACGCTGCTCTAAAAACAATTGTAGGACTAATTTCCTTAATGGGTTACATTGTAATAGTAGTTGGTATAGGAGGTTTAATTTTTTTAGCCATAAATGGAAGTGCGTTATTGGGATTTGTTGCAGTAGTTGCGAGTGTTGTCATTGCCTTACCTCTGCTGGCTTTCTCTAACTTAATATTTGTCTTCATCGACATTGAATATAATACTCGAAGAACAAGAGAAGCATTGAAAAAAAGACAACTAGGAAAGATATATCATGATGTAGTCCCATCACACGATTCCATTAAATGTTCAAAGTGTAGCAAGGAATATTTGTCTTCTATGAAAGGTGGATTTTGTGAAGATTGTGGTAATCGGTTGTAAAATAATTTAAATCCAAAGTTATGAAAAAGTGTAAGAATTGCAATAAAGATTATCCCGATGACAAAAAATTTTGTAAAAAATGTGGTGAACAATTAATTGAAATAGAAGAATTTGATTTCGAAGAGGCTACACAAAAAGTCTCTATAGATTCCTCACAATGGTATAAAAGAAACATGAAAAATATTGTTGGAATCATAATGTTAGTATTAATCCCTTTTGCTGCGTATTATTTCATACTTCATAATCAAATAAAAGGAGAAACGGAAAAAAGCGCCATAGAGGAACCGATAAATTATGTTCAGGAACCAAGCCAAATTTCTAACAATACATATATAGACGATAGTGATTTAACGTCGAATTATGCTAAAATATTTATTGGTACTTGGAGTAATGATGGATATCCAATTATTGAGATTACCTATAAAAATGGTAAATTTAGAATACGTCAATGTTATGGAAAGGATGCAAGTGAGGGAATTGAATTTTGGGGTACCTATAAAAATAAAAAAATCATTGCAAGTGGCAATGCACGAGATTTCTACAAATTCGAATTACCAACTTTTCAAGTCTTGCAAAGGGATATCATACATTATGAATGTGGTGCAGGTCCATTTGATTTGAAAAAATCAATAATCAAAATGCCTAAAGCCAAATTTTCACAATCATTAAATAAAGATTAAAAGTAAATAATTAGTGGAGTCCAGAAACCACAATAAAAACGGGGCGGTTTCGAAAAGCCATATGAGTAGAAAACGAAAACTAAATCAAATGACTTCAATTTTATTTATTCTTGGTGCTTTTTCTACAGTACACGTTCTGATTTTGGTAGCTGTAGTGACGGTTCTAGTTCTTGGTTCTAGAGCAAATACAAATGATGACGAAACGAATGTGATATCTAATCAAACCAACAAGGTTGTAAATGTTTCATTAAAAGGTGGTATAATTGGAATGTTGGCTGGTTCTCCACAAAAGACACTTAATTCAAAAATTCAGGAAGAAAATGCGAATGGCTGGAAAGTAATTCAAATAATTCCAGCGGATAGTGGTAATATTTTCCTTTATATTTTTAGACTAATACTGTTAGTATTTACTCTCTTTTTATTTACAACATCAAATGGTTTTTATGTGATCATGGAAAGACAATCAGAAAAGCTAAATAATGATATGGTCCCATCACACGATGTCATAAAATGTTCAAAGTGTGGCAAGGAATATTTCTCTGTGATGAAAGGTGGTTTTTGCGAGGAATGTGGTAATCAATTATAACCTTACTTAATCTCAAATTATATGAAACATTGTAAGAATTGCAATCAAGATTATCTGGATGACAAAAAATTTTGTAAAAAATGCGGGGAACCATTAATTGAAAAACATGAATTTGATTTCGAAGAAGTTAAACAAAAAGCATTTTCCGATACCTCTCAATTGTATAAAAGAAATAAAAAGAGTATTATTGGAATAGTAATATTAGTATTATTCACTTCTGCTATATATTATTTTGTTCTTCGCCATGACCCTGTAAATGACGCAAAGCAAATAGCTAAAGATCATTGTGACTGTTTTGAAAAATATGATGCTGAACTACTTAAGATTAATTCAGATTGGTTATATTCTTTAAAGACAAATAATTTTAAGAATTATCAAGAAGCAACATCAAAATTATTTCCGTTAAAGGATCTAGCGAATGTACAATTTTCTAAATGCAATGAAAATGTATTAAGTAAAATTAATTCCATGAAAGCCAGATATAGTTCCGATCAGGAAAAACTAAGAATATTTTTCGCTTCTTTTCCACCTGCAAATACATGTATTTCAAAATATAGTGATCCATTATCAAAAATTGATAATGTGGTTCAGTTTCAACTTAGTAAGATAGTAGAAAAGTTTCAAAAAGATCAGGCAAATTCAAGCCAAATTAAAGGGCTCACTGAAAATGATAGAAGTGTAAGCAAAGATGTTTCAGTGAGAATACTCACACCAATCAGTAATCGAACTATTAAACAGCGAGAATTAGTCAAAACCAAAGAAATAGTTAAATCAAATAGAATTGAGAAACCAAATGAGCCAGTCAGTACTATTCCAACAAATCAAAAACCCTTTCGAATAAAAGACGTTGAAGGAAATATTTATCAAACAATTCAGATTGGAACTCAGGTATGGATGACAGAAAACCTCAAGACAACGAAATTCCGAAATGGAGAACAAATACCTAATATAATTCATAGGGCAGACTGGAAGGCATTAAGTTCAGAAGCATATTGCTGGTACAATAACGATGAAACAAATAAATCAACTTACGGTGCTTTATATAATTGGTATGCTGTTAACGATATTCGTAACATTGCGCCAATCGGGTGGCATGTAGCGTCAGATGAAGAGTGGACAAAACTCATCTTGTATTTGCAAGGGGTAAATGTAGCAGGGGGGAAATTAAAAGAAACAGGTTTAATTCATTGGACCAGTCCTAATACTGGCGCGACCAATAGTAGTGGTTATATTGCACTTCCAGGCGGCTGTTGCTCTAATGATGGTTCGTTCGATGACCTAGGAAACCTTGGGTACTGGTGGACAAGTTCGGAAATCGATCCAAAAAGCGCATGGCGCATATACCTTTATTATGGTCTCTCAAATATCAACCGCTACAGTGGAAATAAACAATACGGCTTCTCTGTACGTTGTATTCGAGATTAGTTTGTGTGATTATAGGAACAAATGATTATTTGGGAGGTGGACGACAAATTGTCAAAAAATCGAAATACTAGAATCGAAAAAAAGTGAAGATTATACTCGAGGTGAAACAAACGTACTATGATTTAGATTAATCAGATGACCATATTTAGTCCACATCCTTTTATCCACTGCATCACCAAAATGGGTAGCCTCTTCAGGTAAGATAGTATTCTTCTTTTCAGAGGTTTTGTCCTTTTCAAACTTGCCATTTCGGTCAATTACACGGGTATTGTTCATCGAGATAAGTGTGTACTTGCATTTCCGGCCATTGATGATAAATTTGGGGTAACGGGGATCTTTCCCTTTCAAAATATTCATCCACAATAAATATTTGTCATGCTGGGGAGGCTCCATCCCTTTATGGACCCTAGATTCTACATTCCAACCATTCTTTTTGAAACGTTCAATAGCCTGGTCATTGTAGGTCTTGGAATTCTTGATGTTAGGTTGCCTGGAATCACCGTACCGGTCCCGGAAATAAATAACCTCTTTATTTGGATGATGCGAATAATAAATACAAACTTTATCCACCAGATCGTCAATCATAACCCCGGGAGTATCCGATTTGACAAAAAACTCATTAATCGTACAATCAACGTTTTCAATGATCTTGGTAACAAAATTATAACTCCGCTCCTGCCCCACTGAAAATAAGGCGATTTTAGACCCCCAGTCCGGAACGATCTCTAATGGCTTTCCTGGATCACAATCCATATCAAACTGTGAGTTTTCATTTTCCAGCTGGTTGATATCCCAATTACTGTTTTCTGCAATCCCCCTGATTAGATCATCATTGTACGCATTGTAATAAATATGCACCTGATTATCCAAGTGATAATAACAATCCTCCACCTGATCGATGATCCAGTTGAGTATCTCAATCATGAAGGTGAGTAGGTTCTGTTTCTCATATTCTCTTACTATATAGGAGAATCCAAGGTTTTTAATGTTATCAAAGGCATTGGCCAGGGTGAACAGTATTCCCTCTTTGGAAACAAAAGGGGTTATCTTCATTTTCAACCTTACGGTTTCATTCCAGATATCCTTAAATAATCGGGCATTGTTGTCCTTGAACGCGTCAATGAGCTGGAGTTGTAATTTGACAATGTTATTCCAGATCTCGAAAATTAAAATATTCTCCTCGCTTTGGTAATAGTCCCCGAACTTTAAAAGCCATTTCTGCTCTGCCGTATATGGCATGGAAGAAACATACCTAAACCCGTGGTGCTGAAGTACCCGCTTTCCGGAATCAACTCTGAAACCCCAGATATCTTCATTCCCCCGGTTAGCCGGTGAAACTTCCTCATCATATCGCTGCTTATTAAGCGTTAATGCTTCATCCACAATCTCCCGGTCAAGGTTGGGGCCACGTGAAGAGCCTGCCCGTTCCTGAGAAAGCATCAAAAATCCGGTTCCATTGGAAAAGGAGATGAAATTGTCATACTGGGTAACCTTTTCATAGGGTTCCTGAAAATGTAACCGTTTTGGAGGCTTGCCACCAATGATGAAATCCTTGTCTTTCTCATAACCCAACTTCTCAAGGAATTTAAGGGTTGATGGAAGGGTCCGGGTATAAATCTGACCAAAAGTCCTTCCTGTAATGGAAGTTACACTCCGGGGCATGCTCCGGATAATCCGGTTCATCTCCCATCCAATGATGTACGATTTGCCGGTGCCCCGACCGTGTATATTCACTTCACTTTTAGCCTTGCTTAAAACAGACAACTGCTGCGGCCTGTTCAGCTCAATCAACTCGTTAATCATGACTTCATAATCTCATCAGCCTCAATATCAGTAATCTCATCACCGGCACAAATAATCCGGTTGATCTCTTTCAGGGTCGCATTGGGCAAATTCTCAATGCTGTCCAGATCAATCTTTACCTCCTGGTGATTATTCTGGATCAAAATGTAATATTTATGCTTCTCGCTTCGTTTTGGATCAACCAATTCCTCTGGTTGGACACCAATCAATTTAATCAGGTTGGCATGTTCCATCGCGATGATCCGCCGGTCCTTATCCGTTTTGGATTTCTTACAGGTTAAAATGTTATCCACAATATCATTGATCATCCAGCTTCGCCAAAAACCCCATTCAAATTCATGGACAGTATTGTAAAGTTTGGTTGCAAGTAATAAATCTTCATAAATAGCTGATTTACTAAGGTGAGGGTATTTCTGCTGATGGAGCATAAACGCATTTTTGCGAATCGGATTCTTATCCAATACTTTTATCACAGACATCACGCGCTCCAATTGCACCTGCTTTGCTTCCGATAAAGGAGAGCTGGCAGGATCAAGAATATGAGCCTTGATAAGTTCATAATTGGTTTCTTCTAACGAGAGCTTGCTCATTTCCGATTCTCTTTTTGAAAGTTTAATAGCTGTTGCTGCGAAGGGCTGGAACCATTCAAGGCAGCCTGTTTAATGGCTTTACGTAGTAGTACCTCACCACTTAACCACCCCCGGTGATAAGCCGCAACAATCGGCTGCCTGGTGGCTTTAAGGGCTACTGCATCCACAAACTCTTCGCTCTCTAATTCAGTTAATTCGAGGCAAATTGCAATATCTTCTAGTGAAAAAAATAGCCCTGCCATCTCTTCAACCATTTCAAGCTGTTCCTCGTTTAAATTCATCTTCCAAGATTTTAAAATCAAATTCAAAAACACTCGGGTCCGTAAATATAGTTCCCCGCTCAAGCTTAGGATTATCCGTAGCATTCTGACTGGTCACAATTGACAATTTCCAATTGTTATTCCAGAGCAAGGCAACCTTGGCATGTACCGAAGTACACCGGTAATCGAAACTTTGCATAAGCATCTGAAAGGGTTTCGGGCTCATTGTTTTAACCCGGTTATCAATGATCACCCGAAACGAAAGCAAGTCTTTCCTTTCAATTCGGTTTTGCAGCTGCTCAATGCTGGTCTGACTAAATGAATAGGAGGTCATCAGGCAATGGACCGGTCCGGTCTGCCGAATCAAATAAATAATCAAACGCACCAGGTTAAAATTACCCCAGCTGTAATAATGGGTATCCTTCCCTCCAGTAAGCTGACCAATCGCTTTACTGAGGTTCATATCCTTATCTGCAACAAAGGCAGTTTTGCCCTGGACTGAGACCAAACCAATCGTTTCATTTTTTGGACTTTGACCTTCTGTATTTGGCTCCTTTTCAGGATCAAACACTACAAGATCTTTTGAATTAAATAACATCTATTCCAAATTTACCAGTTGATAATCAATATCTTCAATCATCTTTATTCTTTCCCTAATCCGAAGTTCAATGAGTATTCCTTTGGCTGAAACTTTGGTTTTGCCGATTTGATTAAGATTGGCTTTTTCAATTAAACCCAATTTCTTCTGATCCTTGGAATTGGAAGTTTGGAGGTTCTTCTTTTGCTTTTTTAGTTCAACCACGTTCTTTTGGAAAATTGGATTATCTTCCTTGTTGACTGGCTCCTCCGGATAAATTACACGCTCCTCCGGAATCTTCTGGTCTTGTAAGTAGTTCTGTTTAGTCTTGTAGAGAAAAATAAACCGATCGGAAATCTGTTTGATCTGATCAAGAAGTTTAACGCGCTCCTTAACCAGGATACGTTTGTTCGAATCATCCATACCAACCATCCTGCCATGTAGGAGGCTACGCTGCTGATAAAGCTCAGACATGTCATTCATAATCCGGTGAATAATCACCGGATACTCATCCTTCAGACCGGGATAAATGCTATTTTCATCAAACTCATTATCACCTTCCTCATTGAGCGTTACCCGAAAATCAGTAACAGCTTCCCTGAATCTCTTTTGAGTTATACGAATTGGATTAGATTTAAGCCGCTGTTCAAAATCCTCACTCCCGTAATAGTTTGCATTTTCAATAAGTAGTTTCCAATTCGTATGATTGGCCAGACCTGCAACCTTGCACAATTCATAGGCTAATTTGTCCTTTAGCTTATTCTCTTTCCCGGCAAACTGGCTTAAAAGCCCTTGTCTGCCCGAAAACTTGATAACCAGACTTATCCCTTCATTGTAATTCATGCCGGATTTTATCCAGTCGATGACTTTTACCTTATGCTCTTCCATTGTTGATCTAATGCGTGTATGATTTTATACTCCAACTTCCTTTTTAACTGATCGGTTTCGCCTTCCTTAAATAACCGGACCAGGTTTGCATCCTTTAAATATTTCTCAAACAATTGCACCCCCTTGCGATAATTCCGTTCACTGTTTACCCATTGGTACAATTCGATGGTTCTATCTTCAAGATCATTTATCTCCCATTTGGAAGATTTTTCGAAATTTTGATAGAGCCATATTTTAAGTGCCTGATTCAATCCTGAATCATTAAAAGCCATGAATTCACTATCCAGTAACCGGAAACTAAGATTAGCTTCATTTAATCCTGAAAAAACAGTCTTCTTTTCTTTGGTCAATAATCGATTATGGTCTGATCCGATAAAATTGCCGTAAAGGCTTTTCATCGTAAAGCCAATACCTTGCTGATAATCAAAATGACTGATCATTGCAACAAACGCTTTTCGATTTATAAGAATGGGTGTATGACAATCATAATGAAGTGCAGGAAGACCCTTTTCATTTAAAATATCCCGGGTTCGCTTTAACCGCTTTCGCCAGTAATTTAGGGTCCAGTAGTTATCCGGAAAGGTATTCATATCCCCTTTATGGAAATTGGGGATAGTCATTAGATCAACTGGTTCCAGAAGTACATGATCATCATTGATGAACAGGAAATCTTCCGATAACCGGCTGTCGGCACAGGCTGCAAGAACTTTCTCAATTATATTCCCATCCGCATTAATCTGCGGATTGAAACGGTCATCTACCTTTAGGTGTATGACATCATCCCGTGACAGAAAATCAGGCAGCTCACCGACAATAAATAGCTTGCCCACATTGATCCCATACTTTTCAAGACTTCGCAAACTAAAGCGAAGCTCGTTGTTTTTCCATGAGGACCCCTTCCCTATTGGGTAAACAACATCAGTCCTGTTTTCCATTGCGTGTTTCTTATTTCATTCATGTTGAAAATCCTTATTTTAAATGCTGGTCATAATCCATTCCTTCGGCTAACCGGCAATAGTGAAGAATATAAAGTTCTCTGATCAGTCGGATCTTTAATCCGGCCTCCAGCACAGCATAGCTGATTTTGCTGTCAACACCGAGGATATTTTTTCGGATTGTCTTGTGATAAACCTCTTCCCGAATGTTTATCCAGGTGCCTTTGCGGATTACCATTAAATGACCTGCAATCTTGCGATCAATGTCCTCAAACCGGTTTTTATAATCCCGGGCACACTGATCAGCAATCTTTTT
>CAIXCY010000228.1 GCA_903918045.1 uncultured Bacteroidia bacterium | reverse complement strand
GTGAAAATCAATTTTTTCGTAATTTAATTTCGAGTAATCGCCCACCTTAAAATCCTTAAACGGATTTGCCTCCATAAAACCGGCAACCACCGATCTATTGATTTCAGAAATCAGCTCTTCAGCAGATCCAATGCAGATCTCTTCAGTACGGTCTTCGGTGCGCCATATTGGAAGCGGAGTTCCCCAATAACGTGAGCGGGAAAGATTCCAGTCAACCAGATTCTCGAGCCAGTTTCCAAAACGTCCTGTTCCTGTTGACTGCGGTTTCCAGTTAATTGTTTTATTTAATCCGATCATTTGATCCCGGACTACAGTAGTTTTGATAAACCAGGAATCCAGCGGGTAATATAACACCGGTTTATCGGTCCTCCAGCAATGTGGGTAGCTGTGGACATGCTTCTCAACCTTAAACGCGCGGTTCTCCCTTTTTAACATCACCGAAAGGTCGATGTCAAGGGTTGAATCATTTTCGGTTAATGTTGCATCGTACTCGTTTTTTACAAAGCGTCCGGCATATTCGCGATATAATTCAATGTCCATATTCGCAGAGACAAAATCTTCGGCAAGGTCTTCAAGCCGGAAAAACCGTCCCTGACGATCTACCATAGGTTGTTGCTTCCCCTCCTTATCCAAAAGCATCAGAGGGACGATGCCGTTCTGCTTTGCAACCCGGTCATCATCGGCTCCAAAGGTTGGGGCGATATGTACGATTCCGGTACCATCTTCGGTTGTCACAAAATCACCTGCAATTACCCTGAACGCATCACCCGATGGCTTAACCCAGGGAACAAGCTGCTCATACGTTACACCCACCAGGTCCTGACCCGTGTATTCAGCCAGAACTTTGAAAGGAATATTTTTACCATCTCCTTTATAATCGGCTAAAGATAATTCTTCGTTCTTCTCGGAAAAGTAGTTCCGGAGTAAATCCCTGGCAAGAATTACAGTAACCGGTTCCGAAGTATAGGGATTAAATGTTTTTACTTTTACATAGCGGATATGTCCTCCCACAGCTAAGGCCGTATTCGAAGGCAATGTCCATGGAGTTGTGGTCCAGGCAAGAATGAACAGATCAGAGTCAGTATCGGCAAAAAGCGATTTCGACTTCTCATTATTTACAACCTTAAACTGGGCGATACAGGTCGTATCCTTAACATCGCGGTAGCAACCGGGTTGATTGAGTTCATGCGAACTTAAACCGGTACCTGCAGCAGGGGAGTAAGGTTGAATGCTGTAACCCTTATAAAGCAGATTCTTTTTATAAAGATCTTTTAAGAGCCACCATAATGTTTCGATATACCGGCTGTCATATGTGATATACGGATCGTCCATATTGACCCAATAACCCATTTGGTGAGTAAGATCTTCCCACTTATCGGTATATTTCATCACCTCTTTGCGGCATGCGGCATTATAATCGGCTACAGTAATTGTTTTGCCGATATCCTCCTTCGTAATCCCCAGCATCTTCTCGACTGCAAGTTCAACAGGAAGACCATGGGTATCCCAGCCCGCTTTACGTTTTACGAGAAAACCCTGCTGAGTTTTGTACCTGCAGAAGATATCCTTAATAGCGCGTGAAACTACATGATGGATTCCAGGTAAACCATTCGCCGATGGGGGACCTTCATAGAACACAAAAGTCGGTCTTCCGGCACGTGTCGAAATCGATTGATGAAACGTGTCATTCTCCTCCCAGTATTTGAGGATATCGCGGTTAATTTTCGAAAGATCAAACTCCTTGTATTCCCTGAATTTCTTACTCATAGCATTATAAATACTCCTTTAAAAAAGAGTACAAATATAGGAATTATTTCAATCGGTAAAGGGGCAATGAGTAATACAAACGGGATACTTAAATTGAACCAAAATTTAACATTTCGGGCTAGAGCTTTTCTGTGAGAGTCAGGGTCAGTATTAGTCCGGGTGCGACTTGGAGTCGCGCTCGGACTCTCCTTATTATGTGTCCGATTTAAAAATGTTGTCCATTACTTTTTAGGATTGTGCAACAGCTTCCTGCATAAAGAAAGTGGCGTTTTGTTTGGAACCAATGCTTTGATGCTCATTCCACCTTTCTTTTTGGATGCAGGTGCCTATTTAAAGAATAAAGAACCATCAATATTAATTAGGGACTACGCTTTACAACATAAATTCTCTATCTGAGTGTCTTTCGTCACATCTTTACAGCATAAATCCATTCTTTATTGTTTATCGAATAGTTCGGATCTGGCTTTTATACGAATAAGTCCGAGCAAGGCATCTTCATTTCCCAAACAATCCAGACCCGGACTAATTCATTCCCGGACTTATTTTAAAACAACTTATATAAAAAATTTGTACTTTTAATAGGTTTAGTTTCTAATCTCTAATTTAATCAAATCAGTTATGGACTTAAAAGGTAAGACCTATTGGGAAATGGAGAAGGAATCAATTTCCTATATTCATAAAAATGAAAATTTATGGATGAAGCATTCCGTAATTGCGGCCAATGTCAATGCACTAGAAACTAATGAGCACGATCTTGACCTGGCTTTTAAAGCGCAAAGCGAGAATGATCCGGGCGGATATGTGGCTCAAAAAAACGAGCGGTTTGGCTCATTCTTTAAAAAGATATACCGGTTAAGCCGGAAACTTTTATTCTATGCACAAGATACAGGAGATCAGGTGCTGGCAAATGCTGCAGCAAATGCCGAATCAACATTTATTCTCTTACCGGAAAAGGAGGCTTTAATCAAATGTAGTAATATCATAAAACTTGGCAATGATGTACTCACCAAAGCTGCCGATTACAGCATTACAGCAACAGAACTTAAAATCCTTGCCGAAGAACTTGCCGAGCTTGAAAAAATTCAGCCGATGATAGGAATGATCACAAATGACCGCAAAAGTGCCAGACACTCTATAAGAGAGTTGATTTCCGAGGCCCGCTTTATCCTAAACAAACTTGACAATGCTTTTGAAGGAATTATTGAGGATGAAAATTTTATAAACGGCTGGTTTGGCGTACGGAAGATCAAGGGGCGGCACCGACCAAAACAAAAAAATATACAAGAACCGGTTGTAAACCCTTGAAATAGTGATGAATTTGAAATATTGCTTCTTCTTAAATTCTTTTTCCAAGAATTTTTGAGCTTCTTCTAAAATGGATTACCCCAACTATTTGTATTTCTTTCTTATCCAGGTTCACCCTAAAGTATACTCCATAGGGGAATTTTTTGATAACATACCTTCGCAAACCGTTATAAATCTCTGCACAACTTAAAGGCCTTTCGGATATAAAGCGCACAGATTTATCCACTGATTCGTAGAATCTTTTACCTAATCCGATTTGATTCAATTCGTACCAAACGAAAGCTTCATCAATATCAAGTTCTGCCTCCGATAGAATCAGAACATTGTAATTCATTACAATTCGCGATATTTTGTTTGGACCTCTGACCACGGTTTTAAAAGGGCATTGCCTGTGTCAATCTTCTGTAGCCGCTCATTCAGAATTTTTTTATGCGCCTCCGTCAATCCTTCAATAGATTGCTCTTTGGCAATATCGTCCCATAAAGATTGTACAACTTTGATTTTATCTTTAATTGACAATTTGTGCAATTCGGACATTTGTAATCTTGTCATCACTATTTCTTTTTTACAAATATAAAGAAGATCCTTCAATTTCACGAAATCTCAGGGCATAGTGGCAATCCTAAAAACTACGCCAAGCGTTAACTACGGAATCTTTCAAGATGTTGCTTCCCAAATCTCTGGTAGTAAAATGATAATTAACTCAATGAAAAATCTCCCTTGTAAAAACAAACCCTTTTGCATACCTTTACAAAACATCAAAAGGAGAATCATAAATTAAATTGTAAAAGAACGACAAAAGCAGAAAGTAATTAGATTTTCAATATATTAACATAGCATTTAGCTATTGTTCGCGCCCCCCGAAACCTGAGAAATTTCTTTAAGCGAACACAGTGTCAGATTCATAAGCGAATGCTCACGCCACGGCGTGGGCTTTTGACTTATCGACACTGTGTAGGCTTCTCAGGGCCTCGGGGGCGGGTAAGGCTTGGTCCACGCTTTTTTTGTGGGTAAGTTTTAGGGCAAGAAAGCAGAATGCCTTAACAACCCAACCAAAGAATGAAGCTTCACGAATCGCTTGAAAAGACGCTAAAAAAAGAACCCAATTTTGTTACAGACAACGGAGAGATAAAAAAATGGGTAATCATTACCAAAGCCCAAAACCATGATGCCGAACTAATTTCCTTGTTGCTTGATGATGATGAGCTAAAAGAAAAATTCTTTATCAAGGTTAAAAATATTTTGGTATTCAATCAGTCGTTATTTGTTCAGTTTATGGAACAAAAAAACTACCTCAATGACAGTTATACCAGCTACAAAAATAAAGTCGGATTAACCATCGACGGCAGATATCTAAAACAACGCAATGAAGTAGCTCTTGTATGGCCGTTTAAAGATTGTGTTTTGGAAGGAGGGCAAAGCCGGGAAGAAGATAAACGGGAGGAGATATTTTTTAACGAAACTTTGGCGCAGGATGAAATTACCCAACTTTTAGAACCCAAAGTTTTTACCAACGCCAAAAGATTTACAACCACCGGTGAAAATCAATTTGACAAGTTTAATCGAAATGAACAGGGAGAAATTAATGATAACCTAATCATTAAAGGTAATAACCTGTTAGCCCTACATACCTTAAAAGAAGAATTTTACGGAAAAGTTAACTTCATCTATTTAGACCCACCTTATAATACTGGAACCGATAGCTTTCAATACAATGACAAATTTAATGAAAGCACTTGGTTAACATTTATGCATAATAGACTTGTCTGTGCAAGAGATTTATTAGCCAACAACGGGACAATTTTCATTCAATGTGATGACCACGAACAGGCTTATTTAAAAATTTTGATGGATGACGTTTTCAATTCAAAAAATTTTGTGGAAACATTTATATGGAAGAATACTGATAATGCACCCGCTTTATCAAAGAAGACAAGAAAAAATATTGAATTTATTCATTGCTACGAAAAAATAATTGACACTACCAGAGGCTACGTTGGCAGAGACAGTGATAATGATGATGCACCATTACTAAACACTGGAAACCCCATAACTATATTAGAGTTCAAACCAGGAATTATTCAATTCAGAATGCTTGATGGAGATTATAAAAAAGGTGGCTATGATAAAGTTGAATTGTTAAATGAACTTACTGTTGAAAATGGCAGAAATAAAAACATAATAAAACTTAAAGGCCGTTTCAAATGGCAACAATCATTTTTGGACAATGAAGTGAAAAGAGGAACATATTTTCTTATAAAGTCAAATAAATTTTCAATCAGATATAAAAGAGAAATAGCTTCAAATATGGCACCTGACAAATTAATTGACGATGTTTATTTGTCTAAAGCTATTGGAATTGAGACCAATGAAGATTCAAAAAAACATATTGATTCTTTAAAATTAAAATTCAATTCTTATCCTAAACCTGAAACACTAATTGCCTTTCTTATCAAAGCTGTAACCAGAGTAGGTGATATAGTTATGGACTATCATTTGGGAAGTGGAACTACGGCTGCAACTGCTCACAAACTAAACCGGCAATACATAGGTATTGAGCAAATGGATTATATTGAAAATGTTGCGGTTAAAAGATTAAAAAAAGTAATAAATGGAGAACAAGGAGGAATTAGTGAAAAGGTAGAATGGAAAGGTGGCGGTTCATTTGTTTACCTCGAACTGAAGAAATACAACCAGACTTTTATTTCACAAATAGAAGAAGCGAAGGATACGAATAGATTAATGGAAATTTGGGAAATGATGAAAGCCAAATCGTTCCTCAATTATAATGTGGATCTTAAAAAACAAGAAGCACATATCGGAGAGTTTAAATCGTTGACTTTAACTGAGCAAAAAAACCATTTGGTGAATCTATTGGATAAAAATCAGTTATATGTAAACCGTTCATCAATTAACGATACCGATTTTGCCGTAACCGAAGAGGAAAAGAGAGTGACCAATGATTTTTATCAAATAAAGAAATAAGATGCTATGAGCTATTTATTTGACGCGCTTGTGCACGAGTTTGGCACTCGTGCGATTTCCAATGTCACTGTACCCAATAATGTTATCGACAATTTAAAACCTGGCTATGGTCAAAGGCCCTATCAAATGGAATCGTTCCAAAGG
>CAIXCY010000227.1 GCA_903918045.1 uncultured Bacteroidia bacterium | reverse complement strand
TGCCAAAAGATAGAGGATCCCGGCCAATGCTTTGATGTTCCTATAAAATACCGCTCTATCAATTCGCCTGTAATCGCTTCACCAAATAGACTGATAAGAAAATTAACAAAGTTGTTATTCTCATATTGCCTCAACGTTCCTGTTAATAGTTCCGGCGCAATAAACGATGGTTCCCGCTTTGGTGTCTCTATTCTGGGTACCTGTTGAACCGGCTCAAATTGAATATTATTATCAGTAAAGTATTGTTTCGGGGTGACGTGATACCCGCAATTAGATTCACGGTCACATCTGCCAACGGTGGCGTGAATGTGTTGGCCGGTGCCGGTGTCTATGTAACGAACAAATGTTTTTTTATTACATTTTGAACAAGTATATTTTTTACTGCCTTTTTCTAAAATATATCGGTGGTTATTCATTGCTTTAGATTAGTACCTCGTACCGTTCGTACCGTTCGTACTGGTACGAGTGGTACGAATGGTACGAATTGTTAAAGAACTTTCTTTAATTGCTTTCTGACTGCTCCCTCTGATATTCCTAATTGTCTACCTATATCAGTGTTTGACAAACCTTGTGATTTTAATTCTAAAATCTTTTCATGTCTGTTTTCCCTGTCGGTGTCACTTAGTTGTTTCAAATGGTCGTATTCACTGCCGAACTCTATAAATTTCAAATGAAGAAATGAATTTTGTTTAATAACTTCATATACTAACACATTTTCTGAATCATATTCAACTTCACATGAACGCACTTTAAGTTGCTTAACGTATCTGATGTTTTTATCCCTTTCGCTTCGCCCTATGGTAAATACAGCATCTGCAAAATTGGCCTTCATTTTTGATCCTTGTAAGTCGTTTAAATGGATTGGCTTTGAAGTGTCGACCTTCTTTGTGTGTTCCAGAAGCAACATAGTTAAATCAAAATCAAACTTCAAATTATTAAGGCTATCCATTAATGGCTTTGCGTTTTTGGCTTGGTCGGTATCACCTGTTATTAAACGGGTCATATTATCTATGATTACAATTTTTGCGCCCGTCTCCTGTATTTTTGTTGTCAAACTATCAATGAAGTAATCTTCGTATGATATACCTGAAGGAATTTCAAAACGACGTTTGAACACTACCCTATAAAAATTAGGATTGAACACATATTCATGTTCATAATTCTCTGAATATCTCCCCTGAAATTGTTTGTCGGATAACTCTAAGTCAAAATATAAAACCCGTTCTGTTGTGCTTATTTCATTTGCTATTTGAACTGCAAAGATTGATTTTCCCACTCCTGTATCTGCAACCAATATTGTGAGCTCATTTTCAAAAATAAGGCTTCTAAATAACTTCTTTGGCATTGGCTGTCCCTTCGCAGTTTGAATACACTCATTTGCTGTTCTGCATAAAAACAAACCTGTTTCCTTTACATTAACATCCTCCAGTTCCAACAATACCGGATCATTCATAATTGCCTCAGGCGTGATTGTCTCAAGATTAAAGTTAGGCTCTATCATAGTGAAAAGTTTAAGTTATACCATGATAAAAAGCTCGTAAAGTCCTGAGCAATGAAATATAATCCCCCTGCTGATTCAATCGCTTTTTGGTACTCCAGTTGTGCCTTGCTTTGGGTGTCGGCTCCTATCTTCACTTCAATTTTTACAGAACGTCCGGCAATGGTCGCGCTAATGTCAGCACTTCCATTGGTGGCGGTTCCTGGGATCCATTCGATCCGGCCAATAGTTCGCATCCGGCCTGTTACATCGGTGAAAGTCTTGGTTCTGTCAATAGGTCTGCCGGTTGTGCTGATCCGTTCACACTGCCCGCCAGTCACCTGAATAAATGATTTGATGCACTTGGTTAAACTGTTGGCGGTGTCATCCCTGAACTTGTCAATAGATAAGTATTTAACAGGGAAATTTGGGTACTTCAATCGTTTGGCCTCAAACATCAAAGATTCAAGGTACTTAACTGCATCACTTTTGCGGTATGGCTGTTTTTTGATTACCTTTGCCTCAGTTGGTTGCAAAGATATTCCGGGGCTTAATGTACTTTTCATTATTTCCCGGATTTTCTTTTTAACAATTTTGCATCCAGTTCGCTTGTCATGTCCGGTCTTTTACCTTCCTGTAACCATGCCAAAATCTCATCACGCCGGAACAAGATTTTTCCGTCACGTTTGAAAAACGGGATGGCACCGGTGGAGGTCCGGGCGTAAATTGCACTTTTGGAAAATCCGGTAAATTCGGAACATTCATTCAATCCGAAAATAGGGGTTTCGGGTTTCGTCCTCAATAGTTTTGTTGAACCGTGCTGATTACCTGATGCGGTAAAATTGTTTAATGCTTTGTTGACTGCATTTTGAACAAGAGTATCAAGTTCATCCAGTCTAATCGGTGAAAATAAAATGTCTGACATGGTGATATAAATATTAATTCACCACAAACATATAGTTATAATAAATTGATTTACAATAATATAGCAACACAAAAAACACTGAGTGCTAAAAGTGCTATAAGTGTTCTATATTAAAGTTGAGGCAATAGGTATAAAATTGAATGTTTTATCCTTCTCAGGTAATTTGTGATGCTTTATGTATCCGGATGAAATATCACGCCCAAAGGTATTTTTGATAATTTGCTTTATTTCTTCTGGCTTTAGTCGTCTGTTGTCTGTATAATATTTTTGAAAGTGCAATACTTTTAAAACGGAAACAATTGTTCCCAAATTACTATTTTTCTCATCTTTCCAAATATAAGTCAACGACTGTATAAAACCTTTGTCAACCATTAATTGCATGATTTTTTGATATTTTGATGGACTATCAAACGCTTCCAGAAGTGTTGTTATTGGTGCAGGTTTTTCTTTAATCTGTTTTTTAATCGGTAATCCCTCTCTCCTTTTCAATTGAGTATTCAAAAAGTTCATTAAATCACTATCTAACTTTGAAAGAGATTCACCGCGCCGGTTTAGCTGATCCCTTTTATCTTCGATTTCGTGCAGTTCCTTCTGTATTTCGGCTACTGCATCCGGTGAATTATCATAATAGATTGTACGCTCTTTAAAATGCAAATCCTTTAACGCCTCAAAATTTACTTTAATGTGTTCAATTCTGTCGTTAATTGAGTGAATACAGGCTAAATCAAATGATTCATATTCCGTAAAAGCGTATTCTTTGGGGCTTGTAAATTCAATAACATTAAGTATTTCACCTTTATAATTAGCTGTCAATAATTCATTTATCATTGATTCGTGAAGATTCTCCAAATCAGACCATAACCGGGAAAATACTTCAAACAAAGGTTTACGTTTCTTTATGGATCCTTCAATTCCTATTTTTAAAGTTTCAAAATATGGCATATAACTGTCAATTGCCTCAATTCTTTCCCATGTAATCATAATTCAGTTTTTTAGGTTAATTAAAGTACTTCGTTTGCTTTGGATATTTCATCATTCTGAAATGAATCTAAATAAACCTTTGTTGTTGATAAGTCTTTATGTCCCAACGCTTCACTAATTACGTCCTCAGCTATCCCACTGTTTTTTAATCGCATCGCGTAACTGTGGCGACTAACATAACTGGTTAGCTTAATCCCTTCGATCTTCAATTCAGTTGCCAGTGCTTTCAGATGGATGTTCAGTTTTTTATATCGGTTACGGATATGTGTATAAAGCTCCTCCCCTTTATACCCTTCAATACTGACTACCGGAGTAATGTAGTCACCAATGAGTGTGCAATGATCTTCAAACCAATTTAACAGGGTTTGTATTTGGTCTGTAATCTTAATATGAATAAACCTTGTTTGCTTTGCCTCTGTTTTTTGTCGCCTGTACTTTAAATATTTTCCGCTCTCTAATTGCACTATGTCGGTTCTTTTCAGGTGAGCAACATCCACAAAACTCATCCCCTGACAATAATATGAGAATAGAAATAAATTCCGGGACCAGTTCAAGACATATTTATCAAGAATAGCGGTTTTGATTGTTTCAAGATGTTCACTTGGTAGGTACCTCTTATCTGTAACCTCACACACTTTAGCAATTGAATAGCCGTCTTTGCCAAAAGGATAAGAAGTTGCAGACGCTTCGCCCTCTTCAATTGCCTTGTTTATTAACGCTCTTAATGCCTTTTGGTAATATACGATTGTATTGTTAGCACAACCTTCTGAATATAAAAACTGGTGAAAATTATTGACAAATTTTTTATCAATCTCACTAAAAATCTTTTTGCCAAAATCTTTATCAAACTTCTGCAAAATGTGCAGGGTGTTCTGATAACAAATCTTATTCCCGATCTTTCCGGCATCATTTAATTTTTGGATATGGCTATCAAAAAAAATTTCAATCCCTTTTTTCTTTGTCTTGTTCAAGAATGAATCTTCAAACTGGTTTAGTGTCCAGTCAATTTTCTTTTTTTCAAAATCTTTGATTAACTCATCACAACGACCGGACAAGGTATCTAACCATTTATTTAACCTTTCACAATCCGGGTGCAGTCCTTTGCGTCCGTCAATCTCATATCTCTGAAATTTTTCATTCCATTGGCTTTTAAATTCGGTATTACCATCTTTCTTTTTTATCTCAACAATAGTTGCAGAAATACCTAAATAAATCTTCTTTCGTTGCCCTTCTTTTCGGATAACTAAAGTTACCGGGGAACTACTATCTTTGTAAACTTTACTTTTTGTTGCGTCAACTCTAAATGAATAATTCTTTGCTTCCATATCATAATAAAAAAATAGTGCCGTTTTAATTATCAAAACACGATTATAACCCTTGTAAAACCTACAAAATAACAGTGCCGTTTTAGTGCCGTTTTGTATCAAAGTATATGCAAAAACGTGCAAAATCCTGTAATTGTTAATTATACAAATGTAATGATTTATAATGATTTAGCAAAATATATAAAGGGATTTTACGCGTCTGGGGGGCGAGGGGTCGCAAGTTCAAATCTTGTCACCCCGACGGATTGAAAATCAAAGGGTTATGATTTATTTCATAGCTCTTTTTTTATGTAGTCTCGGCGAATTCTCGGCGAATTGGGGATCCTGGGATCAGATAAAAAAGTTGTGGACATTAATTTTCTTTAAACGATTTGATAGGCACTATTTATATGACAATTTCTTAGTCTATTGGATAAAACCTGTTAATAAATGCTTAAAGGTGCAGAGCACCGTTTATATTTGTAG
>CAIXCY010000226.1 GCA_903918045.1 uncultured Bacteroidia bacterium | reverse complement strand
CGTAACCTTATTACTTGGAGCCTCTACCGTACTGTTCTTCGGATCCTTGCCCGTGGCGGTGGCGATATTCTCAACCCTGCCGTTGTCAAGATCTGCCTGCGTAACCGTATGGGTCGCCGTACAGGTGAAACTGCCGCCCGGAGCAAGCGTATAAGGCGAGGACGTGCAGCTCACATCTGTATTGGGGTCACTGAGCGTGATCCCGCTAACGGTAACATTACCCGTGTTGGAAACAATAACCGAATAATGTAAAACATCGCCAACAGCGGTGTAGCCCGTGCTGGTGGTACTCTTAACCGTGGTGAGCTGGCCGGTCTCGTTAAAGGTCTGTACATTATCATCTGTTGCTGTGACAGTGCCTCCCAGTGGCGTTGTGCCAACGACGGTCGCTATGTTTGTAAAATTGCCGGCATCAATGTCCGATTGAAGTAAAGTATAAACAGCCTTAAAAGTTGTGTTGTCAGATTCCATCGGAGAGAGGGAAATAGCGCTTCCAACGACACTCACCTTCGGATCAGTGACAAGTACATGAGTAAGGAATGCATTGCCCGTGTTAGTAACCGTAAAGACATAGTTAATTTTATCTCCTGCATTGGTCTTGTCAAACGGAGCAGTTGCACCCATATCGAGCGTTCCAGTCTTAACCAAGGAGATCGATGGTGAGTAAATAATCACATCAAACGTGCATGGAGTCGTATTGCCTGATCCATCAGTTGCTGTCCAGATCACCGAAGTAGTACCTAACGGGAAAGAATATCCGGCTAATGTAGACAAGCCATTAAGACTATTTGCAGCACTAACAGTAATACAATTATCGCTCTTACTGAGATAGTCAAATTCCGTTCCGACAGCAGTATAAGAGGTCAAGCCTCCTGCAATCGTCCGGTATTGGGGGGAGGAAGGGCATGCAATTACAGGAGGTTCTTTATCACTCACCGATATTGTAAAGGTACATTTTGCATCAGGAGCACAGCCGTTTGAAGCTGTAATCACAACAGTTGTAATTCCTTTATTAAATCTTGAACCACTGCCTGTACCGCTACCAGATCCGATTGTCTCACCCGTTAAGGAATACGAAAGAGTAGGCACAGGTGTTCCTGTTGCAGATGCCGTATAGTTTACAACGGCGGAACAAGTTCCTGATTCAGTATCCTTTGTAAGATTCCCAGGACATTGCGTAAAAGAAGGAGCAATATTTACAGTAATTGTAGCCGATGCGTCAGTGAAACCTCCCGTTCGCAAGCACGATTTTGAATCGGTTACAGATGCAACAGTGTAGGTTGTGGTGCTATTTACTGGAGTAGTAAACACATCGAAAGGGGTACCACTTATAACATTGTTTTTAGTCCTGTCGGCAACGCCATCATTATAAACAATCGTATATGGGCCTGTTCCAATTGTAGCAGTCCAGGTCAATTTCCCCGCCCCCGATCCGCAGAAAGGACCATTAGCTGAAAGACTACCTTGCGGAAGCTGAAGAATTGTAACCGAAATATTATAGGGTGCGCTAACACATCCGGTAGTACTATTCTTAACCGTTAGGACACCATTGTAAGTTCCGCTTGTTGCCGCGGCAGGAATAGTCAATGGTATCGGACTGGCTGGCAATGAGGTATAGCCAACATCAACAAATCCTTGACCTTCTGCGATCAAATCGTAATCGATAGTGTATTGATCCGGACTATTCGACGCGCCACTATAGGAGATACCAGAGGTTGTTGTTCCACTACAGACCTCCGGATTTGCACCAGGAATTATTGAAGGGATACTATTAATTACTGCAACTGTTTGCCCGGGATTACTTTTGCACCCATTGACAGTTAAGGTAACCAGGTAAGTTCCGTTTGCGGCTGAAGTAGCACTGGTTATCGAAGGATTCTGAATTGCAGAGGTAAAACTATTGGGACCTGTCCATGAAAAAGTTGCACCGGAAACATCGGGTGTAAATAAATGGAGATCCGAGCCAGCGCAAATGGGACCATTATTTGTAGGCAGAGGTGTTTCAGGGATTTCGTTTACAGTTATCGTTACACTCTTGGTACATCCATTACTATTCGTATACGTAATATCACTCGTTCCGGCAGCTATTCCACTTACTAATCCACTATTACTAACAGTGGCGATTCCTGTTGCTGAAGAAACCCAGGCAACAGGTGATGCAGGAGTACCTGATCCTGTTAATTGTGTTGTTGAACCTGCACATAAGGTTATGGTGCCTCCGACCGAAGGGAGTGCATTTACAGTTAGTACAACACTTGATGTATCATTATCAGGAACATAATCCCCTTTCCAATGATTGACATAAGCTTTATTGTTATATGTACCTGCAGCCCCGGCTGTTGCCGAAATTGTCATAAGGGCCGTCTGATAAGGAGCCAAAGTTCCAATTGACCATACTCCGGTTCCGGGAACATAGCTGCCCTGACTTACTGTAGACGAGACATAACTTAACCCCGATGGTAGCAAATCGTGTATGACCAGGTTCGTTGCATTATTTAAGGATGGCCCATTATGAACAATGCTAATCGTGAAAATAACATTATTCCCAGAACAAACAGGATTATAATTCACAGACTTGGTAACCGCCATATCCTCCTCAAAGGAGAGGAAATTACAGGTTGTAATACCACTAGGAGTCAGATAGGCATTAAGGTACGAGCGAATCCCATTAATAAAATCTGCAGAGGTGCCCTTTCCATAATCATGTCCTCCTGTAAAGAATACCATATGCCCCAACCCAGTCCCAATTTTTGCAGCATTTTGGCCCATGATGCCGGCATTGGTGCCGGTCCCAGACTGAACGGCATAGGCATTATTAATAAAGGTGCCTCCGTTAAGTGTCCAATTTCGCTCAGCTCCGCCTATATTTATGGGATCAAATTGTCCCTGATATTGCCCAAATGATAAATCGGCATTGGGATAGGCATAGGTAGTGGTTTCGGTATTTAAAATGGTAATCCCATTACTTGTAAAAAAATGTCCTGCCGTATTATTTTCATACGTGTCAACTGCAAGGCATTCTGCGAGAAAATTACCTCCGTTTTGAACATAGGTATGAATTGCATTTAAGTTAGCTGTTATAGCATCAGAATGTGCCTCCGAGGCAAAGGTATAGCATTGGTCGGGGAGATTAACCGCTGAGGACACCTGGTGAAAATTATCCGATAGTGAATCAATATTTGCCTGTTCCAAATAGGCGATATGTATTTTGGCATTTCCCCCATCGTTCAGGATGGCTGCTTTCGGCTTTTGGGTCAACACGTACCTTTGATCAACATCTACAGGATTGGTTAGCTGATATACATTGACTTTGGCTGCAGAGGCAGGGCCATTGTTAAAATTATTTATGATCGTAGGGACACTTACACCCGCGGGAACATCTCCCACGAAGATCATCATGGGTCCTCCGCTGAAATTCCTGGTTGCAGAACTCCCTGATGTTGGATATAGCTGTGAAGCATTGGCCGTAAAGTCGATTCCATCATGAATTTTCCCGCTTTTAATCATCCACCGTACTGCCACTTTATTGTTCAAAAGTGCGACCACCAATCCATAGGCATTTAAATTAAATGCGGTCCCTGACAACTGTAAAGTATTGTCCATAGGTATAATAAGGGTCCCGGCCGGTGCCGTAATGATGTGTGAATCCGGATTTGGCAGATCTGTGTTTCGGGGAGGCAAACAAGTGCTAATCACTGTAACGGTTGCAGTAACAGTACCACAGCTATTCGTATAGGTGATTAAAGTAGTCCCACCCAATATTCCGGTCACCAGACCGGAATTGCTAACTGTTGCAACGCCTGGCGAACCTGATGTCCAATTGGATCCGGAAGTTGGTGCTGATCCGGTAAGTTGGGTGGTTGATCCTGTGCAAACATTTAATGAACCTGAAATGGTCGGCGCTCCATAAACAGTGATAGTTGGCTGGACAGGTAAATTGGTTAAGGTTCCGCCGTTCTTTTTGAACTTCGAAGTAAAAGTATATACCCCTGTCGCTGTCGGAGCAGTTACTTTGGTTCCTCCACCCCCATAATTAATTGTAATAATCTCATTTTGAGCGGCATTAGCCGTATAGTTTATAGAGATCGTCCATGGGCCGGTTCCTGATACAGCTAGGGTTTTAGTCGCAGTACTTGTGAAATTAACATAGCCAGGATTTGAAGAGCTACTGGTCTGAGGTGCAGTCCAACCTGAAGGGATATCCAGTGATACCTGGGCTCCACTCTTGGCGGTTCCTCCTGTAAGGGTGTAGGTGAATGTGAAACTATTCCCGGTACTTGAAGCACATGAATAATTCGGCACAACAACCATAGTGCCGGTTCCATTATTTGCATCTGCTCCCTTTGCCACATTTCCGACAGAAACTATCATAAAAACCAATCCCATGAGCAGGTGATACCAAAATATAATTGACTTTTTCATAACCGTTGAATTTCACAAGGTTGTTTAATGACTTTGTTCATTTATCTTTATGCCAAGATGAATGGTAATAAACAAAGTTAAGCCCCCGGTATTGAAAGAGTCGGATGATAACCGTATATTTCCGTTTATATCCGTTTATATCCGGAAATAAACGGATATAAACGGAAAAAATTAAGTAAATTCTTTTAAAAATCAGAATTTGTTTTGTATATTAGTGGAATAGAAATAAAACGCTCTAATCCAATTTAATTTGATATTTATTCCAACGATAAACCACCTTCCAAACTGCCACCATGAAAAATCATCAAGAACAGAATAGTGCTATTAAACTGCGCCAGAGGGCGGAAAAAATATTAAAGAAGAAACTGACAAATACAAATCTTCAGCTCTCCCAGGAAGAGATGCAAAAACTTATTTATGAGCTGGAGGTACATCAGATTGAGCTGGAACTGCAAAATGAAGAACTAAAAATGGCACAGGCAGCTTCTAAAAATTATGCCGAGAAATATCATGAATTGTACGATTTTGCCCCAATTGGGTATCTCTCTCTTTCAAAAGATGGGGCTATTCAGGAAATTAACCTTTGGGCTTCAAAAATGCTCGGCAAAGACCGGTCCCATTTAAAAAACAGCCTTCTTGGATTCTATATTTCAGATGATACAAAACCGATATTCAACCACTTTCTCTGGAAAATATTTACAGGTAACACCAATGAGAACTGCGAAGTAATAATTCCAATCGATGCATCCTCCCATATCGATGTGCGCCTTACAGGAACAATTGGAAGCTCTCAGGAACAATGTCTTGTAACTTTGCTGGATATCACAAACCAAAAAAGGGCTGAGGAGGAATTAAAGAAGTGGGCTACTCTGTTTCAACCTAAATCCAACTAACTAAAATGCAAAAAAAGGACAACTATCCTTAAATCAGATAATTGCCCTTCTGTATAAAATATATGGGTGGAAGATGGGGCTTGAACCCACGACCCCTGGTACCACAAACCAGTGCTCTAACCAACTGAGCTACATCCACCATTTAACGGGTGCAAATATAGAGAATGTTTTCCGAATCACACAAATGATTTTTCAACTTTGTTTCATGCTCCAAATAATAGGACGGAGAAAAAATGGCACCGGCTTTTTTGCAGAATGTAACAACCTAATATTTAATGACTAGAAACTAATTCTTCAATCATGCTTAAGGCCTTATTCAGTTATTCCGGTAGTTGTAATACCTTTGTGGCTTAAATATTTTCAAATAAGGGAAATGGATTATTTACTCGACAACCCGGATGCAGAACGGATATTTCAGGAAATATTACTGAGGATTAAGCGCTTACAGAACAGAGAAGTTGTTAATTCAATGCAAAGGAGGGGCATTGCCTACAAGGTTAATTTCGGCGTAGCCATTCCAATGCTTCGCCAGGTAGCCTCTGAATATACCCAAAATCACCTCGTGGCTCTGAAATTATGGAACAAGCAGTGGCGGGAGACGATGATTCTGGCGACACTCCTTGAGGAACCCTCAAAGGTAACGGATAACCAGATGGACTTCTGGGTGAAGAATCTTCAGTCAACCGAAATCGCAGAACAGGCAGCCATGAACCTGTTTTCCCAATCAGTTTTTGCCTATCAAAAGGCTTTTGAATACTGCATTGGTAAAAAATTATTGGTTAAGATTGTCGGATTACTGATTATCGGACGATTAGCCCTTACCGATCAGAACGCTGCGGATGAAAAATTCGATCCATTCTTTGAATTGATGTCCCCCCTGTCAAAAGACCCTCAACTCGCACTCGTTTTTTCCCGGATTTTTATCCAGATCGGGATGCGAAATCTGAATTTGCACGAAAATGCAATCCGCCATGCCCGGATTCTTAAAACCATCGATTCGGAGGTGTCATCCGAAAATGCCGATCTTATCCTTAGCGAACTCAATAATGATGAGGTAATTGCAATTATCAAAAGCAGACAAAACAGATAACTGGTTGAACACAATTTTAAAATTGCTAATTTCGACAAAATTTTAACCCCATTTCATGCCAATGAAACGAGCATATTCGATAAACACAAACAAAAATGAATATCTCGCATGCGAGTTCCCCCGATGGATCGGGGCCAGCTATCCGGCAATTAAAAAACAAATTATATTCGGATGAAAATCATAGAAGTTAAAGATAACAACACAATTAAGGCTTTTCATGAGGTCCCCTATGTTATTTATCATGGAGATACTAATTGGGTGCCACCCTTAAAATCGCTGGAAGAGTCGACTTTTGATCCTTCAAAAAATGCATTCTTTAATCATGGTGATGGAAAACGATGGATATTAAAAAGCGACGAAAATAAGATTATTGGAAGAATCGGAGCATTTATAAACAACAATAAAGCCCATACTTTTCAGCAACCGACCGGGGGATGCGGCTTTTTTGAATGCACTAATAACCAGGAGGCTGCCAATCTCCTTTTCGATACCGCCAAAGTATGGCTCGCCGCTCGGGGAATGGAAGCGATGGATGGTCCGGTCAATTTCGGTGAAAATCTGCTTAACTGGGGCCTTCTGGGGGAAGGGTATATGCAGCAGGGTTTTGGTATGCCCTACCATAAACCCTACTACCTTCCTCTGTTTGAAAATTATGGGTTTCAGATCTATTTTAAACAGTTTTCCTACCATCTTGATCTCGCTAAACCTTTCCCTGAACGGTTCTGGAAGATCGCCGAGTGGGTTGCAAAAAAACCAGATTTCAGGTTTGAACATCTCCAGTTTGAACGAATCGAGAAATATATCCAGGATTTTGTAAAGATCTACGAAAAAGCCTGGGCCCGACATGACAACCATCAAATGGTGGATCTGGATGATGTTCGGGGAATGATGAAAATAGCTAAACTCATTGCTGATGAAGAATTTATATGGTTTGCCTATTATAAAGATGAACCGGTATTACTGTTCGCGATGATTCCGGACTGGAATCAGATCATAAAAAAACTCCACGGAAAGACAAATCTTTGGAGCCTGTTGAAATTTATCTGGTATCGAAAAATCAGAACAATCACCCGCGCAAGGATACTTTTAATGGGTGTTGTTCCTAAATTTCAGGGAACAGGACTCGAATCTGCCGTCTTCTGGCACCTCGATAAAGTCATGAAACGCAAGCCCTGGTACAAAGAGGTCGAACTTTCGTGGGTAGGTGATTTCAATCCCAAGATGATGGCAATATACACCTCCGTAGGCAGTGTCCCAGCCAAGACCCACTATACAATGCGCTATCTTTTTGATCGGGAGATCCCTTTTGAAAGAGCTCCGATGCTGATGAAAAACCTTCAGGTTATCCGTAAAGAACGGGATTTAGCTCACGAAAATAATAGCCAGGAGGCTTAGGGAAGGATCTGAAAAAGAAATTTGTAAATTCTTTTAAAAAAACCTATTGCAAATTATTGAAGTATGCTTATCTTTGCACCCCATATCCAGATAAAAGATTTTAAAATAAGATATTTAATAAATTAAAATTCACATGAAAAAGGGAATACATCCGGAAAGTTATCGGCTGGTAGCATTTAAAGATATGTCAAACGAACATACATTTATTACCAGGTCATCAGCTGCATCAAAAGAGAGTATTGAAATTGATGGCGTGGATTATCCGCTTATTAAGGTGGAGATTTCCAATACCTCACATCCATTCTATACCGGTAAGATGAAACTTGTTGATACTGCAGGACGCGTAGATAAGTTCCTGACACGTTATTCCAAACATATGGACAAACGTAAGGCTTAGGTTTAAAATATTGTAAAAAAACCCCCGTATCTAAACAGTACGGGGGTTTTTTTATTAATTTTACATACAAACAGAGTTTGGCATACGAATTGACATATTATTCATTCTTGATAATCAGAGAAGTTCTCAGACATATTGTCATTTCTTTAAATTGAAAATGGAAAACAAAAAAAATAAAGGCTCAAAAAATAACTTCTTATTCTCCAGAGAGATGGAGCAGGAAGGTGATTTTATCCCGATCATGGTTGACGGGGATGATGCCGAGTTAGATGCGATTGAAGTCCCCGATATTCTGCCAATCTTACCGCTGCGAAATACAGTTCTTTTCCCTGGCGTAGTAATGCCGATTACAGTTGGCAGGCATAAATCACTCTTACTGATTCGCGAAGCCTATGCGGGAAATAAACTGATCGGAACAATCGCTCAGAAAGATGGTCTGACGGAAGATCCTGAACCGAATGATCTTTTTCAGATTGGCACGATGGCCGAGATCCTCAAGATCCTGGAGATGCCCGACGGATCAACCTCTGTTATTATCCAGGGTAAACGCCGGTTCAGAATAAAAGGCATAAACGCTTCATTGCCTTACTTGTCTGCGGCAGTAACCGTACTTCAGGATATTCTACCCAAAACTAAGATGAACGAATTTGCAGCGCTGATCGATTCATTGAAAGATCTGGCACTGAAAATCGTAAAATCCTCCGGGAATATCCCACCAGAAGCCCAATTTGCTGTTAAAAACATTGAAAACGATACTTTCCTGATTAATTTTATCTGTAACAACACAGAACTTAATGCTACAGAGAAACAGGAATTGCTTGAATTGGATGACCTGCGCGAACGAAGTACTATTTTGCTTACTTTCCTGGTTCGTGAAGCTCAGCTGATCGATCTTAAGAAAGATATTCAGAAAAAAGTGAAGGTTGATATGGATCAGCAGCAACGCGAATATCTTCTTCATCAGCAAATCAAAACCATTCAGGACGAACTCGGAGGAAATCCCTCTGAACAGGAGATCGCAGATCTGAAGAAACGAAGTCTCGACAAAAAATGGAATGCCAACATTCAGGCTGTCTTCGAAAAAGAACTTTCAAAACTGATCCGGATGAATCCGGCTGCAGGCGAATATTCAGTCCAGTCGGGTTATCTCGAGACATTCCTCGATCTCCCCTGGAATGTCTACTCTGAAGATAATTTTGATCTTAAACATGCAGAAAAAATTCTGGATGACGACCATTACGGTCTCGAAAAAGTTAAAGACAGGATTCTTGAACATCTGGCAGTTCTAAAATTAAAGGGCGACATGAAATCCCCCATCCTCTGCCTCTATGGCCCTCCGGGTGTTGGCAAGACCTCCCTCGGGAAATCGGTTGCGAGGGCACTGGGACGTAAATTTGTCCGGATGAGCCTTGGTGGTCTGCATGATGAATCTGAAATTCGCGGACACCGCAAGACCTATATCGGAGCCATGCCTGGAAGAATAATCCTGAATTTGAAAAAAGCAGGAACCTCAAACCCGGTTTTTATCCTGGATGAGATCGATAAAGTTTCGAGCGATTTTCATGGAGATCCTGCTTCAGCCCTCCTGGAAGTACTCGACCCGGAACAAAACAGTGAATTTCACGACAACTATATCGATCAGGATTTTGACCTCTCACGGGTGATGTTTATTGCAACCGCCAATTCGTTAAATACGATCCATCCGGCATTGCGCGATCGGCTTGAACTAATTGATGTAAGCGGTTATCTGCTTGAAGAAAAAATTGAAATCGCCCAGCGTCATCTCGTAGCCCGTCAGCTTGAAAACCATGGACTTACAAAGAATGATCTGAAATTCAGCAAGGAAGCACTTACAAGACTTATTGAAGATTATACCCGCGAATCGGGTGTCCGTGAGATGGATAAACAACTTGCAAAGGTTACACGCAGGGTCGCTCGTAAAATTGCTTTCGAAGAGGAGTATACCAGGAAAATCGGGATCAACGAAATCAGGGAATACCTTGGTGCTCCTAAATATTCAAAAGAACTCTACGAAGGGAATGACTACGCAGGAGTTGTAACTGGTCTTGCCTGGACAGCCGTAGGTGGTGAGATACTTTATGTGGAGACCAGCCTGAGCCAGGGAAAGAGTAAGTTCACAATTACAGGAAATCTGGGAGAGGTAATGAAAGAATCTGCAGCCATCGCTTTTGAATATCTCAAGGCACATAGCAATCAACTGGGTTTAACACCCGGAGTATTTGAAAAATGGGATGTCCACATGCATGTTCCTGAAGGTGCTATTCCGAAGGATGGTCCTTCAGCAGGTATAACTATGGCAACCGCCCTTGCCTCTGCCTTTACCCAGCGGAAAGTAAAAAAAGGGTTAGCCATGACTGGCGAGATCACCTTGCGAGGAAGAGTGATGCCAGTCGGAGGTATCAAGGAGAAAATCCTGGCAGCAAAACGTGCCGGGATTAAAGAGATTATACTTTCAAAGGAGAATAAAAAAGATATTGACGAAATCAAAGAGATCTATATCAAGGGGTTAACCTTTCATTATGTTGTTAACGTTGATGATGTATTTAAAATAGCCCTTCTGGCCGAAAAAATCAACAATCCGTTGGCCATTGCCTGATTCTCGGAACAGACTCAAAATACAAAGCCGTTACCTCAAAAGTAGCGGCTTTGCTTCTAATAGCCTAATAGCCTAATAGCCTAATCACCCAATTTCCTGATTAGCACAACTGCCTGCACCGAAATCCCCTCTTCCCGCCCTTCAAATCCAAGCTTTTCAGTCGTAGTCGCTTTAATGTTTATCATTTCCGGATCAACATTCAAAACACTTGCAATGGTGTTCTCCATACTGGGAATAAAATCTTTTAGTCTGGGTCGCTGCGCAGATATTGTCGCATCGAGATTTACTAGAGAATACCCTTTCTCCGTTACAAGGCGATAGGTTTCAGCCAGTAGCACCTTGCTGTCAATATTTTTAAAATCATCAGAGGTGTCCGGAAAATGGAAACCAATATCCCGCAGTTTAGCAGCCCCAAGCAGTGCGTCACAAATGGCATGGAGCAAAACATCCCCGTCCGAATGAGCAACCAACCCTTTATCATGAGGAATCTGCACTCCTCCAAGCCAAAGGGTCTCCCCTTCTGCCAATTGATGAACATCATAGCCCAGACCAATCCTGTAACTCATTATCTATTTTATTAGGATGTGAATAAATTCCAAATTATAAGTGGTTATAGATTAGCTGTCCGGTTTCAGAATCTGTCGAACCGTCAGCTGCTGTCAACCGGATACGGTAATAATAAATCCCTGAGGCTAACCGATTATTGCTCCCCCCCGGACTCCAGCGGACTGGCAGGGTCGTGAAACCTGAACTGGCTGCATCTGTTTTGATCTGATCCAACTTGCTCCCCTGTTGGTTAAATATCTCAATAATTATCGTCACCTTTTCATCATACCGGTTATATTCCACAATGAAATCGGTATATTCACTGAATGGATTCGGGAAGTTAGTAACTTTTTTAATTGAAAGTGCAGAGGCAACATTAAAACGGACGACAACTTCCGAAGAATTATTAGCCAGATCCCAAACCTTAAACCTGAGAGTGTGCTGGCCATCTGAAAGTTCGGGCAGTTGGTAAAGAACTTTACCGTTTTTGTAGGAATCGAGTCCCGCCTGAAAATAATTATTCAGGTAAATTATTTCTACTTCCTTTCCGTCTATAATCAGCGAAATATCGTGCCCAATACCCCCTCCTGAAGTATTGATTCCGGAGTCATCTTCAAGATTTACAAGAAGAAGGGGAGCTTTTGATACTTTATCTCCATCTCTGAAATTCTCATTATCCAGGAAAAGTTTCACCACAGGACCCGTTATATCGTTAAGTAATGTCATGGGACTCCCACCCAGTTTAAAAGTTGTCAAACTTCCGTTTGCATCCGTTGTTGCATCTTTCGAATAATTGCGGATCATTCCATCCCCGATGCGGTAGTTAATCTCCTTCGGAATTTCAAAGGTATAATGGAATTCTCCCTGTTTAACAGATATATTCCCTTTAAAAAGGAGCGAATTTTGAAGGGAATATGTGAAAGGAACCTGCCCGTTATTCCCCAGCGTGGTAAGCTCTGACGGCTTATCATAAACATTCGGGGATAGGGTTCCGTTGTAACCGGTCATCCTGACCCCTTTTGTATCCTGAATCTCACCCCAGACCGATACCAAAGAGAGTGGACGGATTGTATCGGTCATCTGTTCCGCGACCTGGCTATTGATTTCCAATGTCCTGACAATATATTTGGGATAACTTATCTGCTGTGCAGGATCCCCAAGCAAGGCAAATTTTGAGGCATTGATTGTACCGCCCAGTTCACGCTTTGCCAATCGGATTACATCTCCCATTCGAAGATTATTACCCTGGGAATCTTTTTTGAAAACATATTTGAAAAAACTTTTATTGAGCTCGAAATTAGAGGAAGAGTAAACCATCCGGGTTGTGGAAAAAAGGGCAACTCCTCCGCCAACCGGATTAAACAATACATGCTCACCTGCCGATTCTTTGCCTGTCATATCCCAACGGCTAAATTCACAGGTTGCGGTTACGAAGACCGGCAATTTATTAAGGTTGCTCCAACTATCAATATCACTTATGGTGAGCACTTTCTCTGCTGCCCACTCCTCTTCATTGGCATGACCCACGTAATTAACAATCAAGGCGCCCTCCTTAATCCGGTTGGTAATCGCTTTATTTACATCCGGATAGGCCAGGGTAGGTGTTGTAACCTCCTGAAAAGCATCCAAATAGATCTTGTCGGTGTAAAATGCGGGATAATTAAGATTTAAAAAATCAGCAAGGTGCTCTGAATCTGAAACATGGACATTATTATCCAGATCATCTCCCACAAAACAGATGACATTGCGCCAATCACCCAGCGTTAGTGCGGTATTATAATGTATGATCTTATCAACTGCCGCTTTCGCCTGTAAGGCTGTGGCACAAGGGATCCGCCCAATTCCAATGGCTGTAATCCCGGTCTGACCCCCTTCATCCGCTCCCAATAATCCAAAAAAGTCATCAGAGACAAAGGAGGAAACCGGATTATTCGAATTCTCAGATTGCCACGTTGGGATAAAACAAGGATTTTGGATGGATACCGGATGCAGGTTATCATAGGTTCCCTTCCCTAACAATAACAGATATTTTAATTTGGACGCATCACCTGTTGACCCATTCCGGTAAAGTAATCGCACAAAATTCCGGATCGCGGTTACATCCCCGATTCCTCCCGAAAACTCGTTATATATCTGGTTCACATCAACAACAGCTACTTTCATCCCACTATCCTGAAGATGAAACCCGGCCAGCCGTTGAGCCTCTGCATTAAAATCAGCGGTGGTTAAGATTAGCATATCCGGAACCGGAAGTGCATGGAGGTCCTGGTTTGCAATAACCTCTGGCTGTTCAACACCGGGAAAATCAAAAAAGGGATCAAAAGCGATGTACCGGTGCAGCGAATCTGTCGCTACTTTAAACGAACAAATTCCATTCGTTAATACGGTCTGCATTTCAAGGGGCTCCAAAGGGGAAGAAATATCCCATATTTTCAATCCGGGAGGGGCGTTCCCAATATGGAATTCAGCAATACTTCCGGGGCCTACTGAGTGGCTATCACAAAAAGGGAGCTGCCCAGACAGAAAATTAAGTTTGCTGCGGGTCTGAACCCTGATATAATCGATCCAGCAATTGTTGTTATTCGAACCGTTGAATTTGAGTAGAAAACTCAGATCACTCCCGGAAATCGTCTTTTGAATGGTAACCTTATTAAGATTTGCATAATCGGCTTCTGCGAAATTTGAATAAGGTGAAAAACTAAGGTTCCCAGCCAAGGTATTATTTACAACGAGATCAAGGGATGATGGGAGATCGCACCGTCCGGCTGCGGCAACAGAAATATTGAACGGCTCAGCATCAATATGGCCGGGAAATGTAAATGCCCGGGTCAGGGTTCCATTCGGAGTCAGCAACGCAGAATACCAACCACTTCCCGACATGATAAGGTTATAGTTTGACTCTTCATAAAGTGCAAAATCGTCAAACCCGGTAACCGTTACCGTTGAATTTTCCGGTTTGGAGGACAAAAGGGGAACTGAATTTATAACATCTTCATTTTCTGTGAGGTAAAGAAAAGCGTGGCCCTGTGCAAATTGATTAATTACCGGTGTAAATAACCACGAAGCAGCGTCCTCAATCCAGGTTACGGGGCCGGGAATATTTATCAGCCAGCAATCATTGGACTGTTTATCTTTTGTTTGCCAGACAGCATATTTTATCAGATCATCGGGTGCAGGAATATTATTCATTTGTGGCAGTGGCCCTTGCGGAAAACCAAAGATCTTCACCTTTTGGGGTGACTGAAACCCCATCGATTTAAGGGAAGCAAAGGTTATCTTATGAATACCCCCTTCATTGACCTGTACTTTAACCCAACTTCCGGAAGAAAGCACAGATTTGGATACCAATGACTTCTGCAGGATTCCACTATTTAAAACCGAATAATTACCCGCCGCATTACAATCGCCATAAGCTCCCTGAATTAGAAATAGATAGAAAAAGAGAAACAGTCGGCTCATCAGTAATCTGCGATTTAAAAATGTAATCAATATTAGTGTACTTAAACGAAAATGCAAACAAAAATCGGATGTAAGTTGTAAAAACAATGAATAACAATCCATTTCAGAGGTCAACAAGGGATGAAACATCAGTTGAGGAAAATTAATCTGCATGAATTCAATATTTTCCAATATATTTGTATGATATTAAGAACACATAAAAAATCTGGCATTAGCTGAATCCGGTTGGATAAAATGTTTTGATTTATATTTATATTTGCGCATTAAAGAATGAAGAAATTAAACGCTATCGAAATATGAAGCTCCAAAGTTATATTTATCTGGTTTTATGTTTGATGATTTTAACCGCATGTCCTTTCCGAAGTACTACCAAAGGGAAGAAAAAAAGCGTATCGTCAACAACAGGTTGGGCATACAATAATCCTAAAAACGGCGGGTTTGAATATCGATCGGGATATTCACAGACCTCAGGACCGGGGTTGGTGTATATCCAGGGCGGAACATTTACAATGGGACGTGTCGAACAGGATGTTATGTACGAGGGGAATAATACCCCGCGCAGGGTAACCGTCGCCTCATTTTACATGGATGAAACAGAGGTGCGCAATGTCGACTGGCGTGAATACCTGTACTGGTTGCAACGCGTTTACCCCAACGATCGCGAAGTTTATATGGCAGCGCTTCCTGATACATTGGTTTGGCGCAATGAACTTTCGTACAATGAACCTTATCTTGAAAATTACCTTCGTCATGCAGCCTATTCGGAATATCCCGTTGTTGGGGTGAGCTGGGTACAGGTCTCCAAATATTGCAGCTGGAGAACTGACCGCGCCAATGAAGGAATTCTTATTGAATCTCAAAAACTGGATCAGGATCTTGCACAAACCGGTGACAAAGTCTTTACTACAGACGGTTATGTCAATGGAGTCTATGACGGTGTGGAAGGGAAAAAACCACTTAAAAATCTGGCTAAAGACGGTGGAACCCGCCGGGTAAATATGTCTGACGGACTAATTAAACCCCGCTACAGGCTACCAACCGAGGCCGAATGGGAATATGCAGCCCTTGGACTGGCAGGAAATACAGAGGATGAAGTTGTTCTTGAGCGCCGAATCTATCCATGGAATGGGAATCAGATCAGAAACACAAGTAAAAAACATAAGGGTGAGATGCTTGCCAACAATGTGAGAGGTCGCGGAGACTACATGGGTGTTGCAGGTTACCTCAACGACGGATACGAAATTACAGCTCCTGTACAATCGTTTCAACCCAATGACTACGGATTATATTGCATGGCAGGAAACGTGAACGAGTGGGTTCAGGACGTCTATCGCCCGGGTTCATTTGCAGTTGTTAATGAATTCCAACCACTGAGGGGAAATGTTTATACCAACTTCCGCAAAGGATCTGATGGCAAAATGATCAAAAATAAGTACGGAGAACTTGCCAAGGATACTGTTGCCAACTATACCAACTTCAAGGATGGTGATGCACAGTCTGTGATTACAGATACCGACGACTGGAAAAGCAATAACGAGAGTACCACAACAAATCAAATGTATGCTGCCGGTGCAGGGAATTACATCTCCAGAATTTCTGATCATACCCGGGTTTATAAGGGTGGTAGCTGGAAAGACCGTACCTATTGGCTTAGTCCGGGAGCACGCCGCTATATGGACGAACGGAAATCAACCAACGACATCGGTTTCCGTTGCGCAATGACCCATCTTGGAGACTCAAATACAAAATCCAAATAACCGGATTTAACCGAAATATCTAAAAAACCTCATCTTTCAAATGGGGTTTTTTAATTTTAAACAGAGGTATGTCTATCGAAGAAATCTACAAGCTCTTTAAAAAACATCCCCAAATATCGACCGATAGCCGGCATATTGTTCAGGGTGCAATTTTTTTCGCATTGAAGGGAGAAAACTTCAACGGAAACAGCTATGCTGCTGCTGCCTTAAACGATGGCGCTGCCTATGCATTGATCGATGAATCACCTTTAAAAGCGGACAATCGGTTTATCCTTGTCGAAGATGTCCTTTTAACATTGCAGCAATTAGCACGTTACCATCGGCTTGAGCTGGGAATACCGATTATAGCCATTACAGGAACAAACGGAAAGACAACCACCAAAGAGTTAATTACTGCGGTATTGGAAAAGAAATTCAGCGTCACCGCCACCAAAGGAAACCTGAATAATCATATTGGAGTTCCCCTAACCCTTCTGGCTATGGATACTTCCACCCAACTTGGTGTCGTCGAGATGGGTGCCAATCACCCGGGCGAAATTGCAGCTTTATGTTCGATTGCCCTTCCTGACTTCGGATTAATCACCAATGTTGGAAAAGCCCATCTCGAAGGGTTCGGCTCCTTTGAAGGGGTGAAAAAAACCAAAGCTGAACTTTATCGCTTTATTCAAGAACGAGGCGGAAAGATCTTCCGAAACACGGTCAACCCTCATTTAAAGGAGATGGCTGAAGATGCTGAGACAATCGGTTACAGGACAAACCGGGAAGGATCGGGAATTGAAGGGGAGATTGTAAACAGCTCACCCATCCTTGTTTTTAAAGCGAAATTCCCTAAGGGGTGGCTTTATATCAAAACCCATCTTGCCGGAGGATATAATCTTGAAAATGCAATGGCAGCGGTGTGCGTCGGAGATTACTTTGGGGTTGACCCTCTTGACATCAGCCACGCACTTGAAGCCTATATTCCATCCAACAACCGCTCCCAGTTTATCCAAACAGCCGGTAATCAAATTCTTATGGATGCCTACAATGCCAATCCTTCGAGCATGGAGGCTGCACTGGATAATTTCAGCACTTTCGACGCCCCGCTTAAAGGGGTTATTCTAGGGGATATGTTCGAATTAGGAGAATCTTCACAGAAAGAACATCAGAAAATCGCCGATAAGCTGGCAGGAATGGATCTATCGTTGATCTTACTCACTGGAAAGGAATTTTCAAAATGCAACGTAGCCTCAAATATACTCACCTTTGAAAACAACGAACTGCTAATCGATTATATCACGGACCTAAATCCGAAAGGATACCTATTCCTCATTAAAGGTTCCAGGGGGATGAAACTGGAGGATGTTGCGCAGAGGCTTTGAGAAAAAGGGAGATAGGGAGAGGGGGAGAATTTTATTTATTTTTTCGGACTCTGTTTTTTTTTTAACGGGAAATGGGAAATACTTATATAGGGAGCAAATAATTTAATTCCGTTTAAGCAGGTCCAGACATAGGTCACCTCTGAAGTATTTGCTTCTGAAAAATGGGCATCATTAAAGGGATGATTCGGATCATTAATATCTGCAAGAACCGGCTTTTTCATATATTTAATTTAAAGGTGTTCTATCATTCAACCCCTAAAACTATAGAATATTACACATTATAAAACCAGCAAATACTTTGACTTCACGAACAACGCAATTTCATACACGAAATGAGCATTTCACTTCACGAATTGAAGAATATTGTCAATTATTTCTGAGAATTGATATGTTGTTTTTCACCTGCCCTGGTTTGCAACATTTTATTTATAGTTTTAAAATCTTCTTAAATCCGATGGTTTTCCCCGATTTCAGTTTGATGAAGTACAGCCCCGGAGCAAAACCTGTCGTTTGTACAGCAACCTTTTCAAACAGGTAACCGGTGTAAACCACCTGCCCTGATGTGTTGACAATCACAAAATCGGTCTTTTCGGTATTCCCTTCGGCTTCAATGATTAGTTCGTTTGTAACAGGAATGGGGTAGACTTTTATTGACTGATTGAATCCAACAGGATCGAAACCTGTCACCACATTGGCTGTTGAAGGGTCAGAGGCACAGCCATTCGAGGTGACAATAACCGTATAATCTCCAACCGTTGTAAAGGTGTAGTCCTGAGCTATTGCACTGCCAATTATTGAATTGTGATTATACCACTGGTTTCCGACAGGCGCATTCGAATGTAAAACAACCCCATTTAAGGTAACGACAGGGGTTACAGGTTTTGGGTTGACAGTAACACCCAATACAGAAGCTGCCCCTTCGCCACAATCATTGTGACCTATTACTGTGATGTTACCCGACGCAGCGTTCGATCCGAAATTTACAGTGATGCTGTTTGAGGTGCTGGTTCCGGTTGCCCCGGATGGTAACTCCCAGAGGTAAGAAGTCGTATTGGCAACTGTTGGAACACCATAGGTAACCGAATTCTGACCCTGGCAAACAGTCATCGTTCCGGTTATTGTTCCTGCACTAACTGGTTTGGCTAATAAGGAGATCGTAATAGCGTTACTTGTCACAGGGTTACCTATCGAATAGGTAGAATCCGATGACAATACACACGTTATCACATCACCGTCTAATGGTATGCAAGAATAGGTAGCAAAGTTGTTTCCAACAAATGTCCCATTCTTCTTCCACTGATAGTTAGGACCTGGTCCTGCGTTGATAGTAGACGACGTAAATATTACACTTGTGTTTTCACAAACAGGGTTGCTACTCGCCGTTATACTGATACTCGCCGGTAAACTTGCGTTCACCAACATCGTAATAGCATTACTCGTCGCGGGGTTACCTGTCGCGCAGGTAGAATTCGATGTCATTGCGCAACTGATTACGTCACCGTTAACCGGGGTGCAGGAATACGTTACCTCGTTATTACCTACAACAGTCCCATTTTTCTTCCACTGATAGCTCGGTGTAGTTCCTCCGTTTATAGCTGACGCCGTAAATATTACACCTGTGTTTTCACTAACAGGATTGCCACTCGCCATAATACTGACACTCGCCGGTAAACTTGCGTTCACTGACATTGCAATAGCGTTGCTCGTTGCAGGGCTACTTGTCTCACATCCGGTATTGGAAGAAAGAACACACGTTATCACATCACCATTAACAGGAGCATAGGAATAGGTTACCGCGTTGTTTCCAACAGCAGTCCCATTCTTCTTCCACTGATAATTTGGTGTCGTTCCTCCATTTATTGCATATGCCGTAAACGTTACGGCTGTACCCGAACAAACGGGGTTGCTCGTAGCAGAGATATTCAGCGAAAAGGGTAGCGAATTATTCACAGTCATGGTGATCGCATTGCTAAAAGCAGGATTACCTGTCACGTTTGAAAGATTAGAAGTCATCACGCACGTTATCACGTCGCCATTATCGGGAGCATAGGAATAGGTGGAAGCATTACTGCCCACAACGATTCCATTTTTCTTCCACTGATAGCCTGGCGTCGTTCCTCCGTTCGCAGGACTTGCAGTGAAGGTCACTGTAGTACCCGAACATACAGGAATTACCGAAGCAACAATAGCCACTGATACGGGCAATAAACCTGGCTGAAATTCATAAGCGCCCATATCTATAATCCCATTGTTTCTTGGATTGCCTGCCAAATCTGTAGCAGGTAAAAAACCAGACATTCCGGTAGCATCTCCCGCATTGATACATAGTGAAGCCGGTGACAACTGCCAATTGGCAGCCATACCATCATACCCGCTACCCGCTCCTGCAGATCCATTTACAAATAAAGGATTAGTATTGATATTGTTCGTATAGTTACTAACTGGATAACTTGCAAAACCAGGCCCTCCCAAAGAATTTACTCCCCCCTCTAAATCACAATGATCTATAATAGGAACACAACCAGTACCGAAATAAAATTCTTTCCCATTTCCATTAGAATTTCCATACACTATACAATTTTTGAAAGTTGGTGTTGAGTTTGTAAAAACAATAGAAGAATTGGTTTCAGAATAATTTTTAGTTATAGTAGTATTCAAAATTAGTGGGGATGACCCAATTGCAATTCCTATTGCACCAGCAGACATGGCAGTATTATTTGCAATTAAATTGTTTACGATCCTTACCGATGAATGATCTATATCGCATTGTTCCAAATACAATGCGCCACCAGCACCATTCGAATATATAGTAGAATTATTACACAACACATTATTAGAAATAGCTATTTCACCAACTCCATAACCCCCTGAAGCATAACCACCTCCACCATGAAATGCTTGATTGTGATGAATCAGGTTTTCAGAAAACTCAGAAGCATGAACTAAAGCGAATCCACCTCCAACTCCTGCTGTATTTTGATAAATATTATTCCCTTTTATAATGTTGACAGTAGTAAGTTCATTACCACCTATCGCAAATCCACCACCGTATTGAACAGCACTATTTTGATAGAACTCAGAATTAGTAATCTGAGCAGCGCCGTAAGCAATATAAACACCACCACCAGAATCACCGCTATAATTATTGTTAAATTTACAATGATCAATAATAATCTTATTGGCGTGACGAGCATAAATACCACCTGCCTTAGCATATTGAATCTGAGAATACACAAAACTTGAAGGAGCATTGTCTGCCATAACCTCAAAATTCATATATTCATTATCAAATTTGATACCCGACCAACCATTAGTGGTATTTGTAGCAGTAAAGAGAGCATAGTTGTCAGGTGTGCCCGTAGACAAAATCCTGCCCCAAACCTGCAAATGACAATCGGGGGCAAAACTCACAACAGTACCAGCATTAACCGTCAAGGTAATTGCATCAGGGACAGCTATGCCCGTAGATTTAGTTACGCTACCTGACCAAGTTGTATTACTTAGTAAAGTAGAACCATCATTGGGTTGAATACCTATGATAGCATCTTGATAATCAGTAAAATTAAATCCCGTAGGTGTGATAGCAGTCAATGCAAAATAGCCATTATAAAGTCCACCCCAACCCCAGTTAAAATGATAGAGATTAGAAGCATCTAGTCCGTCACATACCCATGCATGATCCCCACCAGTATAATAAATAGGACGATTACTACGAAGTTCATTTTGAAGTAAATTATCCCAATCAATATCGGAATAAGAAGCTTTAGAAACATATTTTAAAGGAGCAAAAGCGCATCCAAAATAATTTACAAAAGCTCTCGTCATAGGATCTGCACCACTTACATAGGAGACACCAGTATTTCCTGAACCCCACATAGAACGACAAGAAACAGCAGTCTGATACATCAATGTAGCAATATCATTATTTTGGGTAGACACACTATTAGGCATATTTGCCCAATTGTAGGTAGTAGAACCAAAATTTGCTGTAGTGTTTGGATAGCCTGACCACGTATACCCATAAGAACCCAAACCTTGATTTGGATAATTATAATACTTAAGTATTTGTGCCATAGCAACCCCCACACATCCAATCAATACATGACCACCAGAACCACCTGCATCACTAGGACACAAAGCATTATACGGCCACCCCTGATCCCATGTTGTAGTCAACAAAGGAGTTATAGGAACAGTACCCGATTTAAGGAATACATTGTTTTTTAGTTGTTCCCACTTAGAATTAATAGTGGCAGATTTCAGGTTCAATACCCCGATTGTGTCTATTTGCCTTGCATAACCATCAAACATTCCCTTAACAGCCGGGTTTTCAACTTTCTCCGGAACCGCCCCTTCAAACCCATATCCAAGTATTGGTTCTGCCTGATTATTGGCCGAAACCATCACAAAACCCCCTTTGTCAAACGAGAAAATATAAAAGTTGGTAGCATCGCGGTACTTGTATTCTGCAGTTTTAGAGATGTTACCCTGTTGCTTATCCACCGGCGCATAATGGCGGTACCAGTTAACGGCAACTAATTTTGCGGTTTCGAGAGGTACATTTTGTGAGAAACCTTTTACTGAAAAAAGCAGTAACAAGAGTAAGAGCAATCGACTCATCGTTCAGGGAGTTTATTTTTCCAACAATATGATTTGGTTATACTTTCAGTAATGGTATAATGACTTTTTGTTTACATAAATTTGGACGCTTTTATAAAAAAATACGAAATCCATTTCTTCATGCTATTGAAATTTTCTCAGTCACAAATACCGTGTATTAAAATTGCAACTCTTTCTGATCTTAGGTCCGATGGGATGACAATAACCAACAAAGAATTCGACACTTCCGTTGGTTGCCTTTGATAAATAGCTGGTAGTAAGATCGTAGGAAGCGCCAATTCTGAAACCTTTCAGATTCACCCCTGCCATCACTGCCAAAGCATCCTGATACCGCCACGAAACGCCCGCCCAGTAACGGTTATTGTATTCGACCCGCGCATTGATATCTGCCTGCATGTTGGTCAGGTTGGATTTGACAAGTAATGAGGGGATAAGGTACAATACGCTGTTCTGTTCATCAATCAGCTTTGCATAAAATCCCCCCGTTAAATAGAAGTTCCGCTTTTGATCGTAACGGATACTGCCAATATTTGCCGAGGATTCCATCAGATTAACAGCCGAAATTCCGGCGTACATCTTTTTATATAGCTGGTACTGTATCCCTAAATCAATATCAGTGATGATCCCGCTCTCTTTTTTGGCGGATTGAAACAGAGGATCGTTGGGTTGTTCGAGGATTAGCTGACTAAAATCAATGGTTTTATTGAATACCGAAACTCCAATCCCAATGCTTAACAGGTTATTATCATCTTTGAATGGAACATGATATGCGTAATTAAACTTAACCCCAAGGTTTTGCTCAAAACCAGCCTTATCATAAACAACATTCATACCCATTCCGCCATTTAAACTGTAGACAGGGGCATGGAAATTGAAAACTCCCGAAACAGGCGCGACCTTATTCCCGTTCGCATCAGTCAGTCCCATCCACTGATTCCGGAGGTAGCTGCTTGTACAAATGGCATCATTAGCTCCGGCAAAAGCAGGATTATAAAGCGTTTCATCCAGAAAATACTGGGTCAGCTGAACCTGTGAGAGACCCGGAATAACGAATAGCAATAAAAACAGGGGTAATAAAAATATTTTTTTCATTATTTGTGGCTTTTTCGGATTACTGAAAACTCTGTCCTGCGATTCAATTGGTAAGCAGCCTCCCTCTTCTTTGTATCCGGAATCGAAAGGATAAATGCTTCGGTCAGTATAGTTCCACTTTCAAACCGGAAGCCATCCCTAATTATCATTGTGTTTAAGACCCTTGGTATTCGCTCGCCATAACCTTTTGCAATTAATCTTTCCAGGTTAACCCCCTTTTCGGTGAGGAAGGTGACCACTGTTTCAGCTCGTTTTAAGGACAGTGTGTCATTATAATCGGTTGATGCCCTCGAATCGGTATGCGATGCCAGTTCAATCACAATTGTGGGGTTATCCCTGAGGATATTAACAAGCAGCATAAGCGAATCCTGATATTGTGGCTGCAAATCCCACTTATTCAGCTCATAATAGATATCCGGAAGCACAATAGGCTTGTCGGGAATTGGTTGCAAATCCACATTGACCTGGTAGACAGTATCCCGCTTGATTTTAGCTATTGCCACATCCTTCTTTTTAGTGAAGTAATTTTCTTTGGTGAAGATAAGCTTATAGTTGGTCTCCGCTTTAAGTTGTTCATTGGCCATCCCGAATGAGCCTGAATTGTCTGTAATTACATGAATGGTATCCCCTTTACTACTTGTGGCCGAAACAGGCATCTGAGTAATCGGTTGTTTGGTAACCTCATCCCTGACAGATCCGATTATTGAGACTTTGTATTCGGTTTTCTCAAAATAATAGATATCGTCGCCACCCTTACCCTCCGATCTGCGTGAAGAAAAGAAACCGCGTAGTTTGTTCCCCTCAAAGCTGATGGCAAAATCATCGGCAGATGAGTTGATGGGTTGTGGCAGATGCTCCACCTCTGACAACCCGTTTTTTCCAAGGGTCATATGGTAGATATCCAATCCCCCCAATCCGATCCTGCCGTTCGATGCAAAATACAATACGGAGTCTGCAAATAGCGAGGGGAAAAGCTCATCTCCAATCGTGTTGATTAAATTGCCCAGATTGACGGCGGGTCCAAAGGACTTTTTAAGTGAGAGACGGGTTGTTTTCCAGAGGTCCTTCCCTCCTACTCCACCGGGTCGGTTGGAAGAAAAAATCATGGTAAGACCATCTGTAGTTATAGCCGGATGACCAACATTTCCAAGCGTGTCTTTAAAGATAACAATTGGCTCCGCCCATCCGTTTCCTTTCTTATCTGCCTGAAGTATCTGACAATATTCAGTTCCCTTGTTCATTTTTTCACAACGGGTAAAATAGATTTTTGTAAACCCGTTATCCAGTATGGCGGTGCCTTCATTGGCTTTGGTATCGACCAAACCGGATTGGTCTGCCAGCACAGGAACATTAAAGCTCTCCCCTTTTGATTTTGAAGCGATAAATAAATCAGAGAAATACCCGTTAGTCCAGTTATCCAGATCTTTACCAGTTGCCCCCTTTCTGTTGGATGAAAAGATGACTGTTTTGAATTTATCGTCCCCGAAAACAGCTGAGAAGTCATCATAAGAGGAGTTAATCTCACGAACGTTTTTAATGGTCCAATTTGACAGGTCGGGAGTATCATGCAAACCAAGTTCACACGAAGCTTTGCCAATTAGAGCAAGCGGGTCACCCGGAACTTTGGCAAGATATTGATTGAATGAAATTAACGCATCAGAATATTTTCCCTGAGTAATCAGCACCGAACCATAATTACGATAAATGAGTGGTTTCTTATCGGCATATTTGTTCCTGATTAAAAGCTGGTAATTATACTCTGCTTTCTTCGAATTGTTGATGATCCTGAAGCATTCAGCCAGATGAAAGATAATTTCATTGCGTTCCGTCATTTCACCTTCAAAATTACTGAGCGCTTTGGTATAACAGGTAATAGCCGAAGTATACTGCTTGTTTTCAAGGTACTGATCGCCCATGATCACGTTTTTGCGCTGTCCTAAAGCATTGAAGCTGAAACTAACAATGGCAAGGAAAAAAATAGTTTTAACGAAAATATTATGCATAGCCATTATTCTTTAATAAATTTAACATCAATGCGTTGGGAAGAATCTGAGGCTTTGAGAAAATAGAGTCCCGGATTTAAAGAGGTAAGATCAAGATAAACGATATCCTCAGTCGTATTAAATGTCCTGATAAGCATACCTGCCGCGGTATAAACCGAAATGGTCTTTTCACCTGTAAGCCTGCCGATAAAATTTAAAACAGCCGAAGATTTAACCGGATTGGGAACCAGATTAACCTGATCCCTGTAAAGGTTCACATTACCCTGGCGGATATATTCAAGTTCGTCGTAGCCCAAAGCCCTTAAAAGATAGAAATATACTCCCTGGGGAGCGGCACTCCCTGAAGGCATCAACCCGTCCCACCTTCCGTTTACCTGATCAATCTTATGGACAATACGGCCACTGCGGTCGCTGATACTCATCTCAAGCGAACTGACGCCCTTTGTCACCGGTCCGAAAGTATCATTAATCCCATCACCGTTGGGGGTGAATACATTGGGAATAAAAATTGAATATCCGGACTGAACGGTTACATGAGTAGAGATAGAATCGGCACATCCGTACTGATTTTTCACCAAAAGTGTTACCTTAAATTTCCCCGTGTCCGTATAAGTATAGTTGAAATTCCGGAGATCGGAACTATCCCCGTTACCGAGCGACCATTGCCAGGTTAAGGGGGGCGAACCTGTCGACTTATCGGTAAAGGAGACCTCCGGTTTTATGATCGACACCACATCGGGAAGAACTGTAAAATTTGCAACCGGCCTGGGATTGACAGTCAAATTGGTCGTAATGATTGAATCGCAACCTTTAGCCGTTTTTAAATTATCAACATATTTTCCGGTTGCAGCATGGCCCAAATAACTTTGACCCTGACAAAGGGTTAATGACTTTGTAATACTAATTGATGTTTCGATATTAACAACCGTATCCTTCTGGTTACAAAAGGTTTTGATCTTAACATTATATTTTCCAACACCCAACCCGGGAAAAATGCCTGAAGACTGATAAGTAACACCCCCATCAATCGAAAATTGGTACGGGGCATTGTTGCTGTTGGGGTATATTGAAATACTGCCATTATCTGAACCGCAGGCTAAATTGGTAATAAGGCTATCCAGGGTAATAGTATTATTGACTGCGAGCGGACTCCGGTAGCTTCCCATTAATGTCGTTACCTGGGCTTGAGTTAAGGCAATACTGTAAATGTTTACATCATCAATTTTACCGTTAAACGGATACCAGATTCTACCGCCGCCGTTCATCCTCCCAATAAAAAGGTCCTGGGTGTTGGCATTTGTAAAATCAGCCGGATTGATTGTCTGATCTAAAGTCTTTCGGCCGTTAAAGTACATTTGCAATTTATCGTTGTTGACTACTACTACAAAATGAATCCATTCGCACGTGTCAAAGCAATTGATTTTAGTAGCTGCATCAAAATTGCGCGGTGGACCATATCCATTCGTATTCCCAAAGTAAAGCTGAAGTAAATTCTTTGTATCCGTTTGAATTCCAGTATCAAATCCAGGATTCGCTGATATTCCGTCTCCAGCCTTACTGATTAAAATGTGGTATCCATTAGTGGAAAATCCTCCATAACCATCCATGCCTGCAAATGAGCATTGGTTAAACCACAAAGATATTGAAAGCTGGTTATTCAACTTTAAGCTGCTGCTATTGGGTACCCGTATCCAGTTTTTATTGTAGTATCCGCCAAACTGGTAAGCGCTGTTTGGATTTCCAAACCGATCGGCCGTTAAGACCGGATTAGCGCTTTCACCGCTAAGGATTCCATTGTTCCCATTCCCGCTTGCGTCGTTTGCATTGCCGTTAAACGGATAACTGGCAACCGGGGTTTGGGAAAAAACCATGCTGTTAAAAAACAGCAACACAAATAAAAGTAATTCACCCTTATCAGGACAGATCAACCGATGGATAAATTTCTTCATTGTTAAAATCAGAAATAAAGGGTTTGCAGGATTGCATCTCCTTGCTTGCGGTAAAAAGTCAGGTTTGTGTGTATGCATGGCTTTATCAAAATATATGTCAGGGATATCGACTATTAAAAACTGCAAAATTCGCTGTACTTCGGTAGTGTTTTCCGGGTTTAATCAGTTGAATTTCTTCTTTAAAATTATGATATATAACCCATCGAAAAACATGTTCGTTGTCCTATCACACGAACACCCCTAAATAATTCACCAACAAACTACTTTTTTGCATGAATCAGGGAATAATCCCATGTTTGATCGGGGAAAACTTAGTCTATTTATACTAAAAGGGCTCCGTTTATTCAGTTAGGAGCATTTTCCAATAAAAACAATTTACTTTTGAAAATAATTATTTACCCACTATGGAATTTTTACCTTTGTAAGGGATCGACTTAACCGAAAAACCTTTTATGAGGCTGATCACTATAATTATTTTACTTAACTCCTTGTCCGGTTTTGCACAGCCGCACCTTGATAAGCATTATGCCTTCAAACAATATACCACCTACGACGGGCTGGTACAATCGCAGGTGAACCGCATTGTTCAGGACAGAAAAGGTTATCTGTGGATCTGTACAAAAGGAGGGCTTAGCCGATTTGATGGGGCACATTTTCAGAATTTTGTGGATACAAAGGATGGGGAGCGAATCAATATCCAAAATATCATCGAAACCAACAATGGATTTATTGTCAACTCAGTTACTAAAGTCTTTAGATTGATTTATGAAGAGGACAAACCTGAAATCTGGAGCTTTGAAGATATCTATATCCCAGGGGACTATCGTTTCTTTGTTACAAATATATCCTTCTTCGATGCTTCAGACAACTCCATTAGTTTTTTAAACCTTAAAAAAAACGGGTCGGAATTAGATCATTTTGTACACCTCAAATATGACCTGGTTCACAAAAAATTGCTTCTGTTGCCTATCGGAGATAAATTAATTATTAATACGTTTACATTCAAAAACACGAGATGTTTCTTATCTCAGGACAGTATCTATGTATTAAATAAGGGAATATTTAAAAGCTTATCACCTGCGGCCAAATTTGACAATTATGCGATGAACCCTGCAGATTCAGTTCTTTATGCCTGGCAGAGTTCATCAAAAACAATTTTCCGAATTGATCTGGATTTTCTGCATTTCACCCCTGTCTGTAAAAACCTCTCCATATATACATTTACAGATGGGGAACCCAATACATTCATTATTAACCGGTCAGGTCAATTTATTTTTTTGGATAACAACCGCCAGGTCTGTACAATCGATCATTCGCGGTCCAGGATTGTAGCTTCAGTCAATTTTGCCCGTTATCTTTTTGTAAGCCGCGAAAACAACCTTCTGGTCGGTTCAGAAGAGGGCCTGCTAAATTTATACAAACTTGATTTTGAGCAATATATATTCAATATTACGAAGACGATAGACAATGTCTGGTCTTTGGCATGTGATCCGGATAGTACAATGTGGTTCGGTGGGTATTCGACCGGAATATGGTCACTGAACAAACGGGAACAACTTAAGATTTACAGGGATCATGATTTTGTGCCAGAGCCGGATCCTAAAAGATTCAGGAATATATATATGGGAGGCGCCAGTGACAGGGAGGGTCGGATCTATATCCCATCGGCAACCGGGATGTTGATCATTGATAAAAAAAGCTTAACGTTCAGGGACACAAAGGACGTACCCATGTCGATTTATGATGATGAAGAGCACAACAGATTGATTCTCGGTAAGATTGCTGGTCTTGAGATTATTGAAAAAGGGACCTGGAAAACACTCGGTTATTACCCTTCGGAACATAACCTTGTAAGTACCTGCATTAACCGCGAAGGTAAAGTAATCGCCGGATCGTTCCGGAAACAGTTTATCCTCGATGGTGACTCACTCAAGCCCTATCCGTCAGTGAAAAATTTAGGCGTCATTTCGATGGTTAAAGATATCCATGGTAATATCTGGAAAGGAACGCCAGTTGGTTTATACCTCGATGACGGGAAAAGCGAGACTGAAATACTCCCCTCACTGGTTAAAGGGAGCATCTCAGCAGTTTTTATTGAAAACCATTGGCTGATGGCAACTACCGTGAAAAATATGTTTCTGATTAACCTCGATCAGTTTTACAGCAATGGCAAACCTGATACCTATCAATTTGGTGCCGAAAACGGGTATATCGCAATGGACGGTGGACAAAACGGCTTTTGTAAAGATAATGAAGGGAAAATCTGGTACACAGTAACGGAT